>JBDUDE010000833.1:0-2937 GCA_040003105.1 Mucilaginibacter sp.
TACGCTTTTATGCGGTGTCTTTATCAGCTTTACCCACACAGTTGTTTTACCATCGTATAATACATCGTAGTAACCGGGCTTTATATCAGCCCCATTTGCGGCATCCACATAAATGAAATGGTGACCGGCAAGGTAAACATCTGTCAGTTTTTCCTGACGCAGGATAAAATAAACCGAAGCCGGCGAAAACGCCACCATTTCATCGTTAAAAACATCGTACATCACGGGTATGTTTTTATACGCTGTACCGTTGTAACGGATGAGAGACGGCGTACAAAAGTTCTTGTCGTCCAAATAGACCGAACCTTTTGGCCCTTTTGGCAGAAATTCATAAACGGCGCCATTGTATATTTCAGACTGATCGGCAATGGCCGTATTAAAAAGATCAATTGCCCGCCCGGCTGTGTGGATGTAAAGTGCGCTATCGGGCTTAATATTTTGGGCGTAAACGCCTGAAACGCATACAACCAAGGCAGCAACCATTAACCAACGTGACTTAATAAACATACAAGAAGTTAAAAGTAAATGAATACAATCCAGCTATTTTGCATAACCTAAATGCACTATTATATCGGTTCAGTAAATTACAAATTGCGCGCGGATGGTTCTTTTGTTATAATTGGTACGGTTCAGCAAGCCGGAAACTATCCGCGAATGAAGTTATAGTTTATAAACTATAAATTATTCATTTTTAGTGAATATTTCATTATAGGACTTAGGTATTTAAAAGAGTTCTCCTTTTTTGCAAACAAAAAAAAGCCTTTAAAAATTTCAAAGGCTTTTTCTCTAAGATCGTTAGATCGAGTATATTAGTTTAAAGGAGGGGGCGTGCCGCAATTCGGGCCTGACCCTGGGTTTAAACCCGGTATTGAACCATCGGGACAATAAGCCGTACAAGAGTGGCTTACTTTTACATTGCCAGTGTAGCAAAAGCAGCTGCAATTTGGGGGAGGTACGCCAGTTCCGCCCACGATGCTTTTTAATTCTTTTCTCGATAGTTTGGTTACATGCTTCATAGTGTTTTCTTTAAGGTTTATAATTGGTTAACTTAAATCAAACATAATAAAAACGATTAACAAATAGTTAATTGTAACAAATATTTTAACCGGTATTTAATTAAAATACGCACAGACTAAAGGCCATGCTTTTGAGGTGGTACTATGGCCTAAATTGTATATTTTATGTCCTTTGAGACAGGAATACATTTTTTTAATTTTGACTTATGAGCAGGAAGAAAATCGCTATCGTGGTGATGTCAGGTGATCTGCTGATTGATTTTGCAGGGCCGGCGGACGTATTTCACCACGCCAACACGCTGCGGGATGCTTACGACGTTATTTTAGTTTCGCCTGGTGGGCCGCCTATGAGTTGTTTTGCAGGGATACAAATCAGTTGTACCCCGTTGGCAGATTTGGGTAGCAATATAGACACCTTGTTAATTACCGGGGATGATAGCGGAGCGAATCAGTTTGATTTTTTCGCCTGGTTGGCGGTGGCGCACAACCGGATTCGCAGGATCGGCTTCGTGGGGGTTGGTGCTTCTATTTTAGAAAAGTCAGGTATATTGCCGGACCGGAATTTCTTTCATTCCAGGGACGGGCAGCTGTTTACCTCCGGCGGCGTTTCCTCGGGGATCGATCTCGCTTTAGCCATGGTAGAAGAAGATTGCGGGCGGGGTGTAGCAGCCGAAATAGCACGAAGACTCATCTTTTTTTACCTGAACAGGCAGGCGTACCAGGTCCAGTTCGGCAGCATGGTTGACGGTTCGCCAGTGGCCCTGCAGCTAAAGGAATGGCTGGCCGAACGATTGCATGAATCCCTTGATGTTGGGCGCCTGGCAGAAAGAATGAACATGAGTACCCGCAACTTCACAAGGGTATTTACCCGGCAAACGGGGATCTCCCCTGCAAAATATATCGAAAAGCTCCGCGTGGAGGCGGCCAGGCTTTACATTGAGCAAAACGATGAACCACTTGAACAGGTTGCTTTACGCTGCGGCTTGGGTGGGCTGGTATCCATGAGGCGGCTATTTTTAAGGCACCTGGACGTCACACCATCTGATTATAAAAGACTTTTAAAACTACAGAAATATGAAAATTGCAATTAATGGATTCGGCCGCATCGGGCGCATGACGCTTCGGGCCTTACAGGATAAACACGATATCGAAGTGGTAGCGATCAATGATCTGACGGATCTGTCCACCTTGATCCATCTGCTGAAATATGACAGCGCACACGGACGTTTTCCGGGTACAGTCGCCGAAGAAAATGGGGCGATGGTGGTGAACGGGAAAACAATAAAGTTATTGAGCGAAAGAGATCCCAAAAACCTTCCATGGGAAGAACTGGGCATCGATGTGGTGATCGAATCGACCGGGCGCTTTACTGACAAGGCCGCCGCACAGGCACATATCGATGCCGGCGCGAAAAAAGTATTGATCACTGCCCCGGCTACCGGCGGCATAAAAACTATCGTTCACGGCGTGAACAACCAACTGATTGGCGGCGACCAGATTTATTCTACCGCATCCTGTACCACAGGCAGCATCGCCCCTGTTTTATACATTTTGGACAAAGAGTTTGGTGTTGAGTCGGGCTATATGGCCACTGTTCATGCCTTTACCGCCGACCAGCATCTGCAGGATGCTCCACATAAAGACATGCGGCGGGCACGGTCTGCTCCCCACTCCATCATTCCCACAACCACAGGCGCGGCAAAAGCCATTGGCGACGTTTTGCCGGAACTGAAGGGCAAGCTGGACGGGTTCTCCTACCGCGTTCCTGTGATCGATGGCTCGATCGTTGATTTATCGATCAACTTAAAAAAGGAGGTTTCGGCTAAAGATCTGAATGCGCTATTAAAGCACTACGCAGATAATTCTTTAAAGGGCATTATGGAATATACTGAAGAACAATTCGTGTCTGCTGATATTTTAG
>JBDUDE010000210.1:0-2935 GCA_040003105.1 Mucilaginibacter sp.
TAATGTATCGAGCAACGCTAACCCGGTAAATGCGTATAAACTTGGTTTTAAGGTGATGCAATCAAACTTTAAAACCGATTTCACTTATTATTTAAATAATAAGCACACACTTAATTTTGGCTTAAACTCCATATTATATAAAATAAACCCGGGAACATTTGAACCCAATGGCGATAAATCATTAATTGCACCTGACATTATCCCGTCAGAAAAAGCGTTGGAAAGCGCCCTGTACCTGGGGGATAAATTTGATGTTAACGACAACCTGACTATTAGCGCCGGTGTTAGGTTTAACGTTTACAACTACCTGGGCCCGCAAACGGTTAATAATTATGCCCCCAATTTACCAAAGGAACCCAATAACGTACTCGATAGTACAACCTATGGGAGTGGTAAGTTTATAAAAACCTACCTGGGCCCCGATATCAGGCTGTCTGCACGTTATTTATTGAGCGATAATTTATCGATAAAAGCAGGCTACAATACGTTGCACCAATATATCCACCTGCTGTCAAACTCCACCTCAATATCGCCAACGGACGTTTACAAACTTAGCGACCCAAATATCAGGCCTGAAAATGGCGACCAGGTATCATTTGGTATCTTCAAAAACGCCCAGGCCAATACGATAGAAATGTCGGTTGAGGTTTATTATAAAAGGCTCAGGAATTACCTGGATTACAAGAGTGGTGCTGTCTTGCTGCTGAATCACCATATTGAGCAGGATGTAATAAACACCCAGGGCAAGGCTTACGGCGCAGAGTTTTTGCTTAAGAAAACCGCAGGCAAATTAAACGGATGGATGAGCTACACCTACTCGCGCACATTTTTGCGCCAGGATGATCGCTACGCAGGCGAGTTTATAAACGAGGGCAAGTACTACCCGGCCAATTACGACAAGCCGCACTCGTTTAATTTTAACGGTAATTATCGTTTTACCCACCGCTACAGCGTATCGTTCGATATTTCATACAGTACCGGGCGCCCAATAACGCTGCCAATTGCAAAATATGAGTACGCCGGTTCCGAAAGGGTATTCTACTCCGACAGGAATGCATACCGGATCCCTGATTATTTCAGGTCCGATTTTTCGATTATTATCGAGGGAAACCACAGGGTGCACCAGGTAACGCATAACTCATGGACTATTGGCGTGTATAACATTACTGGCAGGCAAAATGCTTACTCCACTTTCTTTAGCGAACAAAGCGGTGTAATAAGCGGCTATAAACTATCCATATTTGCTGCGCCTATCCCGTTTATAAATTACAATATCAGATTTTGATGAAGGGCGGCAAGGGTAAATATTTGATATGCTTTTTTGTAACGGTCGTTGTAATGACGGCATGCAAAAAGCCTTATAACCCTTCGGTTATATCAACGCCAGGCACTTATCTGGTGGTTGAGGGCGTAATTAACAGTGGGGCCGACTCCACTATTATTAAGCTTAACCACACCGTTAAACTTTCTGCCTCAATCAGCATTAACCCTGTATTAGATGCCATCGTGAGTGTTGAAGGCGACGATAACAGTAGCCGCCCTTTAAGCACCACCGGCAAGGGTATTTACTTTCTTCCCGGATTAAATCTCGATATTACCCATAAGTATCGGCTCAGAATAAAAACTTCAAATAATAAAGAATACGCATCAGATTTTGCGCCAGTGATAAACAGTCCGGCGATTGACAGCGTTACCTATAAAGTTAAAAGTGATGGTGTTGACATTAATTTAAACACGCACAGCCCCAATAACATAAGGTATTACCGGTGGGAATATGATGAAACATGGGTACATACTGCGGATTTTGAATCGCAATATAAATCAAATGGTGATACGGTTTTACCGCGCGACAGGGTGAATGATGATATATACGTATGCTGGAAAAATCATAAATCGAGTACAATTACGCTGGGTTCGTCGGCAAAATTAGCGCAGGATGTTATCAGCGATTTCCTGTTAATTTCTATATCGCGCCACGACGACAAAATAAGGCACAGGTATAGCGTACTTACACGGCAATATGTACTTACTAAAGAAGCGTATGATTTTTGGCAGAACCTTAAAAAAAACACCGAACAACTGGGCAGTATTTTTGATGCACAGCCATCGCAAATAAAAGGCAACATACATTCGGTAACAGACGCCAACGAGCCGGTTATTGGCTACATTAGCGTCGGCAGCTATACAACAAAAAGAATTTATGTTGACCAATACAACCTGCCACCCTGGCTTGACCCATTGGGTGACGGGTGCGAACTAAAACCCTATCTTTATTTTTATTTTGATCCGGGGGGCGGTCCGCCAAAGAACCAGGTCGACCAATATATTAATTTTCACAAGTCAACCGGTGAATTACAAATACCTGTTTCCCATATTGTGCCTGGCGACGTCGGTTATAAGGCGTCGACACCGAGATGTGTTGATTGTACTTTAACGGGCACTAATAAAAAACCGAATTTTTGGATTGACAGATGAGGAACGATATGAAAAACCGGATACACTGTTTATTGGCATTAATACTGATAGTTGGCTGTAAAAAGCCATACTATCCGAATGTTATTGCCGCACCCGACAGCTATCTTGTTGTTGAGGGGATGATTAACAGTGGTTCAGATTCAACTATAATTAAGCTTAACCGCACGGTTAAATTATCGCAGGGGACTAACATAAATGCCGAGTTAAACGCCAAACTTAATGTTGAGGGCGACGACAACACCAGTTACGCATTGGCTGAAAAAGCCAGTGGTGTTTATATTTACCCTGGTTTAAATTTAAACACTTCGCATAAGTACCGTTTAAGAATAAAAACAACAAATGGCAAAGAATATATATCGGATTTTGAAGCCCCATTAAACACGCCCGGTATCGATAGCCTGGCCTACCACATTCAAAGCGATGGGGTTAGCGTAAATGTGAATACGCACGACCCTAAAAA
>JBDUDE010000820.1:0-2935 GCA_040003105.1 Mucilaginibacter sp.
TTTTAAGGTCCAGCTTTTCGCTTTCCTGTATCAGCGGGTAAACTACGTAAACCTGGCGCCCTTTAGTAATTTCACGTTTCATGAAACCAAACATGGCCAGGCGCTGGTTTTCGTAGTAATGTATGGTTTGGATGGGTTTGCGGCCCGCAGGCAGTTCGTCAATTATGGAGATATCCAGGTCGCCGTACAGCGTCATTGCCAGGGTGCGGGGGATAGGGGTGGCAGTCATTACCAAAATGTGCGGAGGGATAACGTTTTTGCGCCAAAGCTTTGCCCTTTGCTCCACTCCAAAACGGTGTTGCTCATCAATCACCACAAAGCCCAGGTTTTTATACTGTACTTTATCTTCAATAAGCGCGTGTGTACCTATTAAGATTTTAAGGTCGCCGCTTTCCAAACGATCATGCAAAACCCTCCTGTCTTTTTGTTTGGTTGAGCCGGTAAGCAGGCCGACTTCAATAAAATCATCGCCAACCAGTTCTTTTATGGTTGCAAAGTGTTGACTAGCCAAAATTTCGGTAGGGGCCATTATGCAGGTTTGGAAGCCGTTGTCAATGGCAATCAACATGCTCATTAAGGCAACAACGGTTTTGCCGCTGCCCACATCGCCTTGTAGCAAACGGTTCATTTGTACACCGCGTTGGGTATCCTGCCTTATCTCTTTTAAAACCCGCTTTTGGGCGTTGGTTAAAGGGAAAGGTAATTTATGGTGATAAAAATCATTAAAAATATTGCCAATACTCCCAAAGATATTGCCTTTAAATTTCTGGGTGTGTAGTAGCTTGTTTTTTAACAGTTTAAGCTGCAAAAAAAACAATTCTTCGAACTTAAGGCGGTGCTGGGCCTCGTTAAGCTTGTTGGCATCTTCAGGAAAATGTATGTTTTTATAAGCTTCGGCGCGGCCGGCCAGCTTAAAGCGGTTAATAATATAAAGGGGCAGGTTTTCGTGAATATCCTTCAGGTGCTGCTCAAGCAGGTGTGATACCAGTTTAAGGAGGCCTTTACTATCAAGCGAGAATTGTTTGAGTTTTTCGGTAGAGTTGTAAGCGGGTTGTAAAGTCAGGTTTCCCTTGCGCTGCTGTACATCCGTACTGTACAACTCCATTTCGGGATGGGCCATTTGCGGCTTGCCGTTAAAAAAAGTCGGTTTACCAAATAACACGTACACCTTGCCTGGTATAACGTTTTTCTCCATCCACTTTATGCTTTGAAACCACACCAGCTCTATAACGCCAGTATCATCCTGTGCCTGTGCCACCAAGCGGCTGGTGCGTTTTTCGCCGGCAATTTCTTTGTGCATTACACGGGCAAGCACCTGCACGTAGGGCATATCGGGCTGTACGTCTTTTACCTTATAAAACCGGGTTCGGTCGATGTATTTGTAGGGGAAATAATTTAAGAGGTCACTAAAATTAAATACCTGCAGTTCTTTTTTCAAAATCTCCGCACGGTTAAGGCCAACGCCTTTTAGGTACTCAATGGGGGTTTCAAAAACCTGGGTGTTCAATTAGTGAATGATTTGATTTGAAAATTCGAAGATGAGCCGGTTTGAAGATTAAAAACGTGGTAGCGGATAGCTTGAACTTGTAGCTTCATTTTCAAATCTTCAAATCAACCAATCTTCAAATTAAATAATCGCCGTAACGGTAATTTCAACATTAACACCTTTGGGCAGGCCTGCAACCTGCACGGTTTCGCGCGCCGGGAAATCACTTTTAAAATAAGTTCCATAAGCTTCGTTAACCTGTGCAAAGTTGCCCATATCGGTTAAAAAGATGCTGGTTTTAACTACATGACTAAAATCAATACCGGCCTCGGTTAAAATAGCGTTAATATTATCCATTACCTGTTTGGTTTCAGTTTTAATATCGTCCAATATAAGGGTGCCGGTTGCAGGGTCCAGGGCAATCTGGCCCGAAAGAAAGATAAAGCCACCTGCAGCTACAGCCTGGCTGTATGGGCCTATCGGTGCAGGTGCGTTATTGGTATTAATTATAGTTTTCATTAAAAATTTGTTTTTGATAGGTGAGGGTATTTTATAAGGTGTTTTAAATTTATTTTTTCAGAATGAACACTTTTATCAGCGTCCAGATAATGCCCAGCAAAAACATGATAATGGCAATTGCATTAATAGTATGCATTACCTTTAGATTAAAGTTTGTTGGCCTGTTAGGGTCTTTTTTCCTGAAAAAATACATAAACAAATATAGGGAAGGTTAAGGCGAAAAGCAAGTGAAGGGAAGTCGGAAGTCGGAAGTCGGAAGTCGGAAGTCGGAAGTCGGAAGTCGGAAGTCGGAAGGTCTGGGAGTTTATTGCAAACAAAAAGGCCTCCCGGGGATGGGAGGCCTTTTCTATAATAATTTAATTAAAATTATTTGTGGAACTCAACACGACGGTTAGCCACGCGGCCTTCTTCGGTAGAGTTATCAGCTATAGGATGGGTTTCGCCAAATCCTTTAACTTTTACGCGTTTTGCATCAACACCTGAGTTAACTAAGTAAGTTTTTACAGAGTTAGCGCGGTCTTTTGATAAACGCATGTTGTGAGCAGCAGTACCTTCAGATGAAGCGTAACCAGCTAAAGTAACAGTGCTTGAGTTAGCCTTCATATCAGCAGATGTAGCATCTAATACTGGGTATGAAGAAGTTTTCAATACTGAACTGTCAAATTCAAACTGGATGTTTCCGTAAGGAGTTGCAGCAGCAGTTGTCATCTTTTTAGAAGTATCCGCCTCAGGGAATTTGATAGGGCAACCAGCACCATCAACAACACTGCCAGCAGGAGTGTTAGGGCATTTGTCGAATTGATCAGCAACACCGTCTCCGTCTGAATCTTTTTTCAGGTCGTTAACAGCGTTTTCAACGTTAGTAACACGGCCTTTTAAAGCTTCAACTTCAGCACGTAATGCAGCATCGTACAATTCGTCATACATCAT
>JBDUDE010000219.1:0-2935 GCA_040003105.1 Mucilaginibacter sp.
CCCCCGCCCTGCGGCTACCCGGTATATTAATATGCCAATATCACGGTATTTATCTAAGCCATTAATAATCAGAAATTTACAATATCAAAAAACACCAATAAAATTCTAAACAAAATCCAATTATGAAAAATCTAAAATCTTCAATTATCGTGCTTGCGTTGGTTGCCGTAGGGATAACATCGTGCAAAAAAGACAGCACCACACCAAAAGCGGGGGTTGCAGCCTCGGTAACTGCCGATAACTACGGCTTTGACGGCAGCGGCGGTGCAGCATTTAAAAGCACGCAGGCCGGCATAGTGGTTGCGGCAGGTACGTTCACGGTTTCGGCCATAAAAGATGGCACCACGCAATCAATGTCAATTGTATTGTTAGGCGCCACTACAACCGGTACCTATAGCCTCGACCAGGGAAACGCCGCCGGCAATGGTGCGTTAATAACTAAGGACTACACCAAACCAACCGATAACACCTTAAGCTATACCACCGATAACGACGATTTACATGGAGTTAAAGGCGGCGGCAAAGTAGTAATAACCAAACTGACATCAACCGAAGCCGAAGGTACCTTTTATTTTACCGGCTATAATTCGGCAGGTAAGGCTGGCTTTGCCGAACAGGGTAAATTCTCTGGCAAAATCAATTCGCATTAATACTACCTCAACCAAAATGCCGGTGTAAAAAGCCGGCATTATCACGGTTATAAATGGTTGTCTGCAAAAAAACTAACAAACAAAAACCCAACAAATCATGAAAAAATTATTCACCCTCTTTTTGGGTATGCTGCTGTGCGCAAGGCTGCTGGCAGGCGACCCGGTATGGAAAGCTAAATTCACCTCAACCGTGAACTGGCAAAAAGTTACGCCGCTCGGCTTGCTGGTGGTTAGCGCCAATGATGGCTTTTACGGCGTTGACAACGCCACCGGCCAGGTTAAATGGAAAATTGACTTTTTAACCGACCTGAAAGAAGAAAACTACGACCCGATTGAAAATTCGCCCTACGTGGCTATAGTAAAACGCGGGATGTTTCCGGAGCATGTTATTATTGATGTGGCTACCGGCCGTGTTATTTGCAAAACCAAGGATATGGAATTTCAGCGGGTGCAAAAACGTTTTGAAATACCTCGCCTGGGCGGCATCCTGTTTTATGGTTTCAACAAATCAAATAAGGGACAGATGATTTTGGTTAACGCCGAAACCGGCTCCGTTTTATGGAAACAGGAAAAACTGTTTGAAAGCAACAGCGAAATAATTACTGCCGCCCCATACGCCGTTAGCGACGACGCCTTTGTAATATCGACCACCAAAGAGATCTATAAACTTAACGGCAAAACCGGCGAGGTGATGTGGAAACAGGAAATGAAAACTCAGCCGCCCGCACTGCAGGAAGCCGAAGGCTTTGGCGCATTTGGCGGCAAGGGCAATGCATTGGCAAACGGCAACGCTACCTCAACATCGGCACAGTTTTTAAAATACAAAAATCCGAACCTGATATATTTTGCCAGCCATACGGTAATGACCGCGTTTGATATTGAAACAGGTAAGGAAATTTGGAAACGTGCCGAGCTTGCATCGCCCGTTGCGCAAATTATATTTGATGACCGGGGTATTTTACTTTGTACCGACGATAGCCGCGCCCCAAAAACCGATGCCGAAGGACATGTGAAAAAATCGCACGGACTAATTGGCAAACTGGCAAACGGCGGCGGAAGCGGCAAAGCTTTCATTAACCTGTACGACCCGGAAACCGGCGCGTCAAAATGGAGCGGCGGCGAAATCGACCTGGCCGGCTCGGTGGTATTTTACTCGTACGCAGGCAACAAGCTTTGCGTGGCTACAGAAAAAAGCAAAGGCCAAAACGCAGTTAATGTTATCGACCTTGATGCCGGTAAGCCAGCCATCCCGAAACAATTAAAGGTTGATGGTACTATTGTGGATGTACGCATGCTGCCACAGGGATTGCTATATCGCACCACCGAAGAAACCAACATACTCGACCTGAATACAGGCAAAGACGTTTGGCCAAAATCGATAAAATATAAAGATGGCGGCCTGGGTGTGGATAAGGACGGCCTCACCTATTTTAATGGAGATGGCTCTCTTTATGTGATGGACAACACAAGCGGGCAGTTTAAAACCTTTGCCAATATGTACAAATTTGACGGTAAGGAAGCACCGGGTACCTGCGAGTTAAGGAGCAACGGCGTGCTATTTACATCGAGCCAAAACCTAACGCTGGTTGATTTTAATGGAAGCCAGGTTTATAAAGTATACAAGCCGGCACCAGGTATAAGCACATTCGGTAAAATTATGAATGGCGCACTGGCAGCTACGGCCATGGCTACTTCGGCCAGTCAATCGTACACTAGTGGTTATGCCCGCGGTGTGGGCGCCACCAGCGTGGCCGATGATTATCAAAAATCAGCAAATGCCTGGAGCGGTATAGCAGCATCGTCGCTCAAAGAAATCAGCAAACGTTTTAAAGCCTCAAAATCAACCGAGGATTATCAATCCATCCTTACCAAAACCAGCGACGGCGAAGAAAAGGGCGTGGGCATTGTGCGTATAAATAAAAACAATGGCAAAGAAGAGGCCGCCATTGTGCTAAACAACAAAAAGCCCGTTTACGAGCTTGACCCCGTTGGCAACATGGTTTACTATGTATCCGGCGGCAGCGAAATCAGCGCTTACAAGTTTTAAGCAGCTGTTTGTTAGGGTACCGGCGTGGCTAATGGCTGCGCCGGTTTTTTGACACCCACTGCCCACCATTCTCTACTCACCACTCCTTTTCATCCTCGAAAACGGGTACCCGCCACATCCTTTCATCGGGTTATCCCTGTCGGCGGCGGCGGTTGCTTCGGCGGCGGCATCAGTAGGGGCATTATAGGCGGTAAGGCAATAGCCCCATTTCCAGGGAGCCATGTTATCAAATGTCATG
>JBDUDE010000639.1:0-2934 GCA_040003105.1 Mucilaginibacter sp.
GGTAATTAGTGTTCACTCAACTTATAAAACATTTAAGGACTTAAATTTAAACAACTACTTACGATATCGCTAATCTTTTTTCTTCCAAAACATGGTATAGTGCCATCGCATTGTCAAGACAGGCGGGAAACCCTGTCACGGCGTCCTCACTGAAGCGCTCGCCTGGTTTTTTTGAGTGATAATGGCTTCGTTCTTCCATTCTCAATAACGCCTGCGGGCTTAGGTTGATATTTGCAAAAGCTGCAATCTTTGTAATCATTTGCATCGGCCCCTCGCTATAATTAAGCAGCATACATTGCGTATCATTGCCAGCAATTTCCAGGTATTTTTTTAAGTAACAGGCTAACACATTTGCAATGTAAACCTCCGCGTTTTGCTCAACAACGTCAGGCTTAAAACCAAATAACTGCGGTTCAATCATCCCGGGTACAGCCTGCATTCCCGCCAATTTGCGGTGCGACCTGAAAACTTCGTCGGGGCTGCGGTACATCAAAATAAATGGCACCCCGGGATAAAGCCGCCGCAACTGCTCATAAAAAAATATGTGCCAGCTATCGGCTTTTATAAATAAAAATCCGGGCTTTTGTTCATCCTGGCTGCCGCCTGCAGTAATTTTGTATGAACAATATTTTACAGCGGCTTTGAGCAAGCTGTTTATCTCCGGCTCATTAAAACCGGGATACTTAAAAGGCAACCGCAATATGTCATCAAAAAAAGGAACCTCGGCAAGCGATACATTTTTGGGAGAAGAGGCCAGCAACTGCGAAACCAGCGTTGAGCCGCAGCGGGAAATATGAAAAATAAAAGCATCCGGAACAACCTCATTTAAACCTTGCGACCATTCCAACATCATATCCAAGCTACTAACCTGCCCGAACCCGCGGCCTTTCGTATTCGCCGACCTGCATTTTATTAGCGTTTCGTCAAAAAAAGGCTCGGTAAAAGGCAAGCCAAAGGTATCGAGCCAATGACACAGGGGCCAGTTTTCCGTATGAGTAAGTTTATAAGGTATCCATCCTTCAATTTTAGCGTTATCCATAAGGTAGGGGTATTAAACAGCTGAGGTACCTGCGTGTATACTTTTTACTTTTTCCTCAAGTTGCGCGGCTAATTTATTGGAAGTTTCTGTGTTCTGATACCTTAATTCTTCAATCAGTTTTATCATGTTCTCATCAACCTCTTCTTTTTTATACGCTATTTCGCCCGATGATTCAATAATCGCTTTTAACCAGTCATTCACTTTGCAATCAATCACAAGGTGTATCCTGTCGGTATCTCCATTATTTGATACATTATGCGGCAGGTTGGCATTCAGGTACCAGCATTCCCCTTCTTTTAAAAATATGCGTTCGTTTTCGCAATAAAACTCCACGCCGGGGTTGGTAAATACCGGGAAATGCAGGCGGGCCTCGCCTTTTTCAAAAGCCAGTTCGGCGTCGGTATGTTTCTTAATTATAGCCCCCACCTGTAAGTTTAAAAAGCGTACCGCCATAATAGGGCAACGGATGGTTGCTATGAGGTTTTTTACTGAGGCAAAATGCCCCATATATATAGTATCTAAAAATTCGGCTTCTCCAATCAAATCAGGGCTGTTATTTTTATGGCTTCCGCCAGGTGAGCGTAACGAAAGCACTTTCCACGAGCCGGTATAATGATACTTATTAATATGCGGTTGCCATTCATCCCCAGCCGAAATCAATTCAGCCCGGGTCGCTTTAAAATCGAAAGGCAAAGCTAGTTTTGCATAACGTATCATGCGATGTGGTTTAAGTTTGAGATAACCATCGTATCATATTTGGATATGGCAAGGTATTATTTTCTGTAGCTGTTTTTTTGTCATGAGCAAGGCCTTTGTATTGCAGCATGGGCAAGCCAATGTACGATCCACCCGCAAATACTTGCTGGAGGTGGTCCCCCTCGCCCTTATATCCACCGGAGTGGAAAACCACAGAAGGGCTGAGGCCTATATGTACACACGCGGCATAGCTCCATGCCAGGGCCATCATCTCGAACCCTGCACTCATGTATTCAGGCAGTGGATCGCCTATTGTTTTGCGTGTTTCGGGGCCGTAAGCGGCAAGATGCCCCGCCTCGTGCAGTATATCGCCGGGGTACAGCAACTTATCGCAATCCATTATTATTTGCCCGTTTTCCAGTAACAACCCCGGTAAAAAAGTATCCTGATCTATGGGCCGCTTAACTACTTCTAAACCTATAGAAGTAACAAAATCAACAATAGTATCAATTATTGGCCGGTCCATAGCCAAAAGTATTAAACCTGCTTTGGTTTTGCAAGCCTCAAATCGGCAAATGATGCCGCAAACGATTTTGACGGCACCCCCGGGATAATATGTTGCGGTATCAGCCCGTATTTTTGCTTATTGCTGTCGAAATTTATAACAGTTCGGCCCATCATCAGGCCATCCCACGCTGTTTGGGATAAAATCACTTCGTGTTTTAGTTTGTTGGCGAGTATCATCGGGTTCAGCGTTAGCTTCTTGTTATCACTGCCAATAATCAAGTCGATGTTTTCAGATTGCGCCGCCAGTTTCTGGTTGTCGGGCGCATCGCCTTCCACCATGTAGCCCAGGTGCGACAAGCATATCACCAGGTCGCATTTTTCGTCGTTTTTTAATATGCTGGCAAACTTATTGGCGCTTGCAATAGCATCGTTATATTTTACGCCGCTTACCTGGCTGCCAACTGCAGTAATACCTACCCGGAATCTGCCCGTGGTTATTATGGTATAGGGTTTTACGCGGTTTTTTAGATTACCGGTAAATTCATAGTTGCAATTTAACAGCGGGAATTTCATTGTTGCAGCAAGCGTTGCTAAATAATCCTGACCCGGGGCAAGCTCCTGGCTGCCTATGCCCGCCGCATGATAGCCCATATTATTCATAACAGCTATCAGCTGTTTATGCTGGTAAATAC
>JBDUDE010000675.1:0-2933 GCA_040003105.1 Mucilaginibacter sp.
GGGCTGCGTGTCATATTGTCACGCAGGTAATCAAAACCAAACTCGTTATTGGTGCCAAATATGATGTCGGACATATAAGCCTGGCGGCGCTCATCCGAATTCGGTTCGTGTTTATCAATACAATCAACCGATAAACCATGGAATTCATACAGCGGCCCCATCCATTCGGAGTCACGGCGTGCCAAATAGTCATTCACGGTTACAATGTGTACCCCCTGGCCCGAAAGCGCATTAAGGTAAGCGGGCAGCGTAGCCACCAGTGTTTTACCCTCGCCGGTAGCCATTTCCGATATTTTACCCTGGTGCAGTACCGTACCCCCAATCAACTGTACATCGTAGTGCACCATGTTCCAGGTAACTTCGTTGCCGGCGGCCAGCCATTTGTTATGGTGTATAGCTTTATCGCCTTTAATAACCACGTTAGGCTTTTTGGCAGCCAAATCACGGTCGAACTGGGTAGCAGTAACCTCGATAGTCTCGTTTTCGGCGAAGCGCTTCGCAGTTTCCTTTACCACGGCAAAACCTTCGGGCAAAATGCGCATTAATATCTCTTCCAGCTCTTTATCGCGGTCTTTTTGCAATTTGTCCAGCCTGGTATAAAGCTCAACCTTTTCGTTTACGTCCAGGTCGGGATTGTCGTCTGTGCTTGCTTTGATCTCAGCTATTTCGCTGTCGATATGGGCCAGGCCCGCAGCAATAGTTTCTTTAAAACCTATGGTTTTGGCCCGGAGCTCGTCGTTGGTCAAATCGCCGATTTTGGCAAATTCAGCCTTAACTTTTTCAACTATAGGCATTATGCCTTTAACGTCTCTAACTGATTTGCTTCCGAAAAGCTTACTTATAAAATCTAACATGCTATTTTTATATCTGTTGCAACAAACTCAACAATTGCGCCACGGCAAATTATGAGTCATTATGACAGGCAAAGCTACGGAATTTAGATGATTACACCGATTATTAACCGTTGATTATTGTGATTGCGTTGATTTCGCTGATTTGCTTAGCGATATTTTAATTGGTGATGATTGTGCTGAAATAAAGGCCGCTGACTATAGTGATTTCGCTGGTTGCCGGTTTGTTTGAAAATAGAAAATCCTTTAATCTGTCTGAATCATGATTCATAGGATTAAAGGATTTTCCTGATTTGACTGCGGACTATTGTGATTTCGCTGGTTCTGGCTTAAATCGGCAAGGCATCAACGAAATCAACGCAATCATATGCAATCAACGGTCTTGGGAGGCCATTATGCTGCCCACAATTTTGCCATATGCCAGTACCGGTAATGCGCCGAATGATATTTTTTTCTTCCAGTTAACATAGCGGTCGCGGATGAAGTTATCCCAGTTGTAGCCGTTTAACTGCGCGCGGCCCAGTGATATACAGGGCTCGGTAATGCGGGTAGTATGCCACCAGCCCGATGGGAACAATATGGTTTCGCCTTGTTCAACGGTAACTTCTATCGGCGTAGCGTTTTTGTAAAGCGGGAATTTTTCGTAGTCCGGATTGTCAAAGTTTACCTGCGAAAACTTTGGGTTATCAGGGTATGGATACATGTACGGCGTTTGCTCGGGCGGGTACATGATAAATATCTTCGAGCCATATATCTGCGTAATCTGGGTATGCATAAACAGTGCATCATAATGCAAAAAGGGGAAACTGCTACCGGCGCCGCCTAAAAATATTTCGTAAACAGTGGTGCCCTGTAATAATTTCTTTGGCATCAGCGGGTGGTTAATCCGGTCGAGGCTGCCATAAATTATCTCGGGTAAAAAGTCGGCCATTAACTCTGGGAATACCTTCTGAACATCAAAATTATAGGGGTATGGCGCTTTGTTATCGGCATTGGCAACCAGCATGTGGTCGATAAAGTCGTCCATGCGGTAGGTGACGCCGTTTATGGTTTTGGTAACAGCCGGGTAGTTTTTCTTAAAAAACTCAGGCGTAAATTTGCCCATAGCCTTCCAATCCTTCGCTGCATCGGTTAATATTACCGGGCGCGATTTACTCACATATTCGCTAATAAATTCTGCGTGCGACAAGTTTGTGCGCTTGTCTATCGAGGCGCCGCCCTTGTTTCCGGTTTTAGTTTCCACTTGTTCAGCAACCATAATCGTTTAATTTATCGTTCAATAATACGCTTTATACGTAAGCGGGGGCGAGAGTGTTTCCTTTTAGTCCATAGGCGATAGACCATGGACCATAGCGGAACAGCATATAAAAATAAAGGACCATATACCATGGTCTATCGTCCATGGACTATGGTCTAATTTCATCATCCTCACCAGTCTCATCATCCTCGCCAATATCCTCATCCTCGTCAAAATCGTTAAAAAAGCGGTCTTCGTCAAACATCAGTTCTTCCAGCTTTTCCTGCTCGGGGGTGCTGCAATCAAAGCGGATGGCCCAGTTGTCGGGGATGTCGTAAGTTTTATCAAAGCCGCGCACCCAATCGTTAAACACCAGCCTGAACTCGTCGATTTTATCGCGCATCAGGTCTACATAATCCTCCTCGTTAATTTCCACCATGGATGCAAACGAAATGGCGTTAAACATATCCTGCGTGGCCAATTTTATTAAAACTGCATTTTGCATGCGCAGGGTGTATAGCCCGCCAGCTTCTGCGCCGGCAATTTTTGCCTGGATGAGTGCGGCATTGGCAAACATCTGCGCCGCCAGGTGCTCCTTCATCTCGTCTTCCTTAAGGGCATCGGCAATCACCTCGGCCAGGTCGAACAGTTCCTGTGCTTTTTGGTACACGGGCAGTTTTTCGTATTTATCTAATCGGCGGGACATGAGGGTTTGAGATTTAATGTGAAGGTAAGATTTTAGTCCGAAAGTCGGAAAAGTCCGGAAAGTCCGAAGACGCTGCTTTTGGTGCGTTCATGCCGGTTTCGCTGCTATCAATACTTTTCTGTCTTTGCTGACTCTCCGG
>JBDUDE010000008.1:0-2930 GCA_040003105.1 Mucilaginibacter sp.
GGCAACGATATTGGTATGTCATACCGCTCGGCGATATTTTACATGGATGAGGCGCAGCGCGAGGCTGCCGATACTTTGATAGGGGAGATGGACGCCTCAGGCAAATGGCCTGGTAAAATTGTGACGGCAGTTGCACCGGCCGGCGATTTCTGGGACGCAGAAGAAGAGCACCAAAACTATTTGCAAAAACACCCTTACGGCTACACCTGCCACTACGAGCGGCCGGAATGGACGCTGAGTTAATCAAGTGTTCCATTTTTCCGCGGAACGGGGTGGAACAGAATGAAACATGCTGATTATCAGGGATATCAAATTTTGTCTTTTTATAATATATTGATAATCAGTGAATTAATTTGGGGTTTACAGACGGGGTTTACAGCATAGCCCGGCCAAATGGTAAATTACTGGCATTCAATGTATTATAAAATAAAAGGCCTTTACACCTGTAAACCCCCGTTCAAACTCACAGAATAACTACGCACAGTGGGGCAGTACCCCACCTCTTTTGGCCTGCCCGGCATTCGCGCCAGAAGGTGTTATTGTTTCCGCCGTTGTTGGCGTTGTCGCCAACAAAACGATGATTTTGCGGGTAAAATAGGTCGCGGCTTATCGTATAACTTAAAGGATTTTGCACATCCTGCTTGTTGGTGATAATACCATTAGATGTTCGGAAGACTTTTTTATTCCCCTCTTGAGAGCTACCGTGTACCCACATCTTTTACCGGCCCCGATAGGGGGCAAATATTGGTAGAAAATTCATGAAAAATATCCTAAGTGCCGTAGGTACTTAACGTCATCCGTCTGGCAAGCGGCACATCGCACTTTTGTTACGCACCTAAAGGAGCGAAAATTATCCTCCTAATTACTTCTACCAATATTGGGCTCTTAATGGAGCGCGTATTAAATTTGAATAATCCTGCTTTGGGTTTACACTTTAATTTATCCCGTAGTAAAATATACGCGAAACACGGTATTTTTATATTCAGCGGTGCAATATAGTTTTGAATACATTAAAACGTTCCCGGATGAATCTTATCGAAACCATTTACTGCAGCCAGTATTACGAACTCAAGAAATCCAACCGCGATCCGCAGAAAGGCCGGCTTAACGGCACCTTGCTAAGCGCGGTAATGATTATTTTAGCCGTAGTGGGCATTGGCCTTGCAGCCAACAAATTTACCGGCAGCCATTGGTTGAACGGCTTGTCGTCCTCCGGTTTTTCAGGCAAATTCATCGGGCGTATTGTAGCCTTAGTGCTGTTGGTAGTTATAGGCGGCACCCTTAGCTTTACCTACGGCAGCCGGCAAAACTATAACAAAATGATGCAGCGATGGGAGCAGTTGCCGGTTGAAGTATTGGAGCAAACCATAAAAACAGCGTTAAAGATCTTCGGGATTGTGTTTGGGGTGTTTTTGGTGGTGATTGTGGTAGTGGTGTGAGGAGGGGATCAGAGGGTATAGGAATAGCGGTTACAGCCCGGCAAAGCGCTCCGTTTTTACACGCACGGAACACCCCGAACGCTGTTAAATACACTGATTATAAGTGTTTTACATTTTGTGTAATGTGAATAATCCTGGTTTAGGTTTACATTGCACAGAACAATCAAGGACTGGGATGTTCTTAGTAACTAAGTAGCCGGATGCATGTTGTCTACTTAGTACGCGCGGCACTAGTAGCACAACTCTTTTGGCCTGCCCGGATAGCGCCAAAAGGGGAAGGTAGTGTGATACTGATCATTATTTCTTAATTACCTTAAATATTTTCTCGACGTTATTCATATAAAGATGAAGCGCATAAACCCCGGTTTTAAGGTCTGATAAATCAAATTGAATCACTCCCGACTGGTTAGTGTATTGCTTAGTGAATACCGTTTTGCCATTGGTAACATTATGTATCTCAACCGTTACATCCTTCGCATTTTCGTTCCCGATGTTTAAGTTTAAAGTCTGCTGAAACGGAACCGGATATGGGGTAATTACTGAAGATAAATTAATAATCTTTTGAATTATCCCCTGGCACAACCTGTCAGTATTTACCTTCAGTGTATTATTTCCGTCCTGCAACTTAAGGGTTATTGAATTGTCGGACGTTGTGTATCGTTTTCCATTAAGGTCGATAAAGTAACGCTCAGCCCCGCTAAGTGATAATTTCAAACTATTATCAGTATAGTTGACTGTCGAGAACAGCGACAAGTCTTTTGGCTCGGTGATTACAAGGTAATAACACTGCTGGTAATCCGGCTGATTAGCTATTGTAATGCAAGCATGGTAAGTGCCCGGGGTCAGGTCGCCAATTTGCGCCGTTGTCGTAAACGATACCGATTTATTTAAGCTACCTCCGGTAACGGTTGCGATATAATCCATTGCCTGCACTGCATTTATATCAATAATCCCGTTATTCGCTCCTTTGCAGGTAGCGCTGGTGGCTGATATTGTGAAATTGTCGGCAGGTAGTTTGATTTTTACGTTTACCTGTACTTTTTGTACAGATTCGACATCGACATTGAAATATGATATTAAAACTGAATAGGAGCCGCCCTGTGTTACTACGTACGTGGAATTAACCCCACCATTAACATATGTCCCGTTTCGAATCCATTGATAGGTAAAACCGCCGACCAGCGGGCTGGCGGTTAATGTGACATTGCCACCGACGTCAAAGGTTGTAGGACCGGAGGTGGTTATCGTAGGGATGGGTACAAAAACAAAACCCGTGGCGGTTGTACTGCCCCCCGGTGTAACTACTGTCAAATCGCCCGATTTGCCTTGGCCTACAACTGCAGAAATCTGCTGAGATGAGTAAACCGTAACCGATGTTGCCGGCACCCCACCAAATTTTACGGCCGTTGTGCCAGTCAAATTAATACCGTTAATAGTTATGGCATCGCCGGTTTTGCCTGCTCTAATAAAACTGATTATTCCAGGGGGGTG
>JBDUDE010000201.1:0-2930 GCA_040003105.1 Mucilaginibacter sp.
AACTGCTTGCCGAAATCAGGGAGAAGATAATTCACGAATCGGAAAAAACATGGAATACTGGGGAGCCCGAGGTTAAACGCCATAAAAAACTGGCCAGGATGCTGTTAAATGATAACAGCCCGCTAACCGGCGATAACGAGGTAAAGCTGCTTTTAAATGGCGAAGAGAAATTTCCAGAAGTTATTCAGGCATTGAAAGATGCCAGGCATCACATCCACATTGAGTATTATATTTTTGAGAATGATGCGATAGGCAATACTGTAAAAGACATTTTAATACAAAAGGCCGCCGAAGGTGTGCAAGTACGCTTTATATACGATGATTTTGGCAGTCGGTCTATAAGGCATACCCTGGTAAAAGAATTGGTTGCCGGCGGCGTGGAAGCTTACCCATTTTATAAAATCCTTTTTATTGCCTTGTCGAACCGCACAAACTACCGTAACCACCGTAAAATAATTGTGATTGATGGCTGCACCGGCTTTATAGGCGGCATAAATGTAAGTGACAAGTATATAAATGACCAGGGCAAAAAGCAGCTTTTTTGGCGCGACACACATGTAAGGATAAACGGCCCGGGCGTATATTACCTGCAGTACCTGTTTATATGCGACTGGAACTTCGCAGCCGATCAAAAGCTGCCGGTGCAGAAGGAATATTTTTGTTCAACAAAAAGTGAACATGGCCGTGCCATAGTGCAAATTGCGGCCAGCGGCCCCGACTCGAGTACGCCAACAATCATGTTTTCCTTATTGCAAACCATCAATATGGCCCAGGAGGAACTTTTGATTACCTCGCCTTACTTTATCCCCGGCGACAGTATTTTAAATGCCCTGAGCGTTGCGGCCCTTAGCGGTGTTAAAGTAAAGTTACTCGTTCCGCATAAATCCGATTCGGCATTTATTAATGCTGCGGCGCGTTCATACTACGGCGATATATTGGATACAGGTGCTGAAATATACCTGTATAAAAAAGGTTTTGTGCATGCAAAAACCATTGTATCAGATAGTAAGCTTGCCATAATTGGTTCCGCTAATATGGACCATCGCAGCTTCGAGTTAAATTTCGAAGTAAACAGTATGATTTATGATGATAAAATAGCCATGCAACTGCGGGATACATTTTATAACGATATAAAAGATGCCGTAAAGGTTAATCCCAAAACCTGGGCAAAACGAAGCCTGTTTAAACAATTGCCCGAAAAACTAATACGCCTGTTATCGCCGTTGTTGTAGGCCGCATGCTCAAATTCCACGCCAAAAGTCAATCACGACCGGCAACATATTCCTTCAACGTAAATAAATTGTGCAGAGCATCTCCGGCAGTATTGTTGAAATAAACGTATACCCTTTTACCTTCCTCCTGCCATTCGCGGATGTAATACGAATACTCGGATAATACTTCATCGCTATAACTCCCTTTATAACTGCCGCCCGGACCATGAAAACGGAGGTAAACGAAATTATCGGCGGTAATTACCTGTGGCGTGGCCGACTTCGGCATGTCCTGCAAAACAAGGCCCGCGTTTAAGCTGGTGAGCAATTCGTAAATTTCATCATTGTACCACGAGCGATGGCGAAACTCTACGTTAATATCCCATTGAGCTGTATTGGCTTCGGTTATTATGTTTAGCAAATGTGCCAGCCCACCCCGTGCAGCAACGGTAAGGCTTGGCGGGAATTGAACCAGCACGGAACCTTTCCGGGAGCCTGCATTATTGATAACATCCATAAAGCGGATGACATCGGCAGCGTCAAAAACAAGCTCTTTATTATGGGTTATTTGTCGCCATAGTTTGAAAGTAAAACGGAAGTTACCGGGAACGTCTGCGGCCCATTTTGCCACGGTAGAAGGCATGGGCAGCCTATAAAATGAGCTGTTAATTTCGATGCTGTTAAATAGTGTAGCATAGTAGGCCAGCCGCGAATGGGCCAAATATTCGGGCGGAAAATCTCGTTTGGGAATGGGTATTAGAAGTCCGCTTGTACCGCCATAAAAATCACCACCAGGTGCCTGCATAGTTCAAATTGTGTTTAACGCAATAAAAACCCTGTAGCGTGGTGAAAGTTTCGGAATGAATAGAAAAATCTTCGATACCATTTAATGCAGACCTGTTCGACGCTGATGGGTGCCGTCACCTGGCCTAGCTGTTATCAAATACAAAAGGCTCCAACGGAGCCCTTATTTTAAAATCGATTGCCTGCCGAACAGACGGTTGATAATCAATCCTGCTTATTTCTTTTTTACTTTGATAGCGGATAGGCCCTTTTGTCCTTGTTCCGTCTCAAAAGTAACCAGGTTGTTTTCTTTTAAAGGCTCTGTTAAAGCATTGATATGCACGAAGATACTCTCTTCTGTTTGCAGGTCGCGGATAAAGCCATAGCCTTTTGCTTCGTTGAAAAAGCTAACTACACCGTTCCGCACTGTATCATACGGAATATCCTCACGCTTAGCTACGCCGATTTGAATATCTTCCGAATTAATTTTTATCTTCCTGGAAGGGTCAGGCGGAGTTGACGTAATGTTCCCATTCTCATCGATATAGGCCATCATGTCTTCAAGGCTTTTACCACCAACGGAATTTGCCTTCCGTTCATCGGCTTTTTCCTTTTTTTCTTTGGCCTTTTTCAGGCGGGCCTTCTCTTTTTCCTTTTTACTGAATGTTTCTGTCGATCTTCCCAATACTTAAACTAATTTAACGTTAACTGCACCTGGTCCTTTTTTGCCTTCTTCTACATCAAAAGTAACCTCATCACCTTCGCGTACCTGGCCACTCAAACCTGTAACGTGTACAAATAAGTCTTTTCCGCCATTGCTGGGTGTAATAAAGCCGAATCCTTTTGATTCATTAAAAAATTTTACTGTTCCTGTTGCCATGATTTATTTAATAAGTCCGCAAGGTACGTTTAATTATCGGTTAATGCTCAGTCGCC
>JBDUDE010000236.1:0-2924 GCA_040003105.1 Mucilaginibacter sp.
CCCGCAATCCGGGTTACCCTTTTCATTAAAATATATGCTCTTTAGTTTTGAGGCTCGTCGGCAGGGGTGCTTACCACTTTGTAAACCCTGTTGCCACTGGTATCGGTTGTTTCCTGGTAATAAACATCATCAGGTGATACATATAGTGTTTGGCCGTTAACATGTATGGTTCTTGAACCTTGAGGCAAATCATTGTAAATATCGCCTGTTTTTGGCAGAGCGCCCTGGCCGTTATCTGGCTGGTCTTGTCCGCCCTGTACATTAGTTTCCAGCTGACCGTCTTTACCGGCTATAACGTATACCTGCGAGCCGTCATCTTTTGTAACAGACTGGTAATAAACACCATTCAGTTCATAATATTGCTCGCCATTTATTGTAATGGCTTGTGCACCAGATGGCAGTTGACTAATTTCAGCACCCAGTGGTGGCTCAACTACGGTGTACTGGTTATTTTCGTGCTGGTAGTAAAACCCGTTACTGTAATAGTATTGCGAATCGCCCCAATAGAAAGGATAATATCCGTAAGGTAAAAATCCTAAGCTAAAACCAATGCGTGGGTAATATAAGCTGGCATAAAAGCCGCTGTGGTAAAAATATCCGCCGCGATAACCCCAATAACTGCGTCCTCCCCAATAACTTGGGCCGTAATAATGGCCTCGACCATAATAGCCACCACGACCATAATAACCACCACGATATCCGCCGCGATTGTAGTAACCACCGCGATATCCGCCACGTGCACCAACATAGCCACGCGAGCCGTTAAAACCGCGTGCGCCAACATAACCACGTGAACCGTTGTAACTCCGGGTACCGTTAAAGCCACGGTTTCCGTTTACGCCAGCCCGGCCGCCGTTAAAACGGGAGTAACCTTGTGTTGATGGGCGTGCGCCGCTAAAGCCGGGCCTTTGGCCAAAACCGCCCGAACGTGGAGGTGAAACTGCAGAACGGCCACCGCCAGAAAAACTACGGCTTGAACCGCCGCCCGAGAAGCCTGAACGACCACCACCGGAAAAGCCGCCGCTAACATGGCCACCACCACCGCCGCCGCCGAAGTGACCGCCACCGCCGCCACCACCATGACTACCGCCACCGCCACCACCGCTGCCGCCCCTGTGTTGTGCATTAGCCGGGAAAGCTAAAAACAAACATAATAGTCCGCTTAAGCTTGTGAATACTAAATATCTGAATGCCTTTTTCATAATTGATATTGATTGAAACAGTTTTTTAGTGCTGTTTTTGTTTATAGACTGGAAATTTTATTAACGGTTTAATCGCTATGTAATTATTTTGTTTCAATAACTGTGCCTGTATTAATTTTATTGTTTTATCAAGTTTATTTTGACAAGCCCCGTACAAAAGTGGTAATGTTTATATATTAGCACCTGCCGATTTGACTAAGCAAATCAAGCTAAATTTAGATAATAAATATGAACATTAAAGATACCGCCTCGTTGAACCAGGTTGCCGAATTTCATTCAACCTTTAAACATCCGATAATAGCCGAACCTGCAATTCCGTCAAAGGAGCGTTGTGCGCTACGGATATCGCTGTTAGCCGAAGAACTGAAGGAATTACAGCAGGCTGTTGACGACAATGATTTGGTGGAGGTTGCCGATGCGTTGTGCGACTTGCAATACGTTTTATCGGGTGCAATACTGGAGTTTGGCCTTGCCGAAAAATTTAAAGAATTGTTTGATGAAGTGCACCGCTCGAACATGAGTAAGGCGTGCAAAACTGTTGAAGAGGCCGAAAAAACTATCGGTCATTATAAATCTACCGCAGATACTGACTCATACCATAAAGAAATTGACGGCCTGTTTTTGGTTTATCGTACGGCAGATGATAAGACGTTAAAATCGGTTAATTATTCACCGGCATCGCTTAAGGCAATATTGGATAAGTAGAAGTTTTTTATATAACAAAACAATTAACCTTAAAGACGAATGAAAAAGCTAAGGCTGTGCATGTTATCGGTGCTAACCGCTTTTAGCTTTCTTTCGGTTACACCAGAGGTGAAAACCTGGACAGCCATCGGCGATTCTATTACCTATTTAAACGACCACCTAAACGAAACCGGTAACCGGGTTACCAAAGGTTATTTAACCCGCGTAAGCGAACAATTGCCGAACATCAAATACATTAACCAGGGCCATAACGGTTGGAGTATAGTCGGCATAGCCAGAGAAATTGAAAAGCTGGGCCTTCAAAAGTCTGATATTTATACGGTGTTTTTGGGCACGAATGATTGGGGGCAGGGCCTGCCCTTGGGCAGCTTTGACGATTATAAAAATAGTACCGGTTTGAAAACATCCTGCGGTGCATACCGGATTATCATCGATAAAATAAAAAGCCTTAATCCCAATGCCCGGGTTATATTGATAACCCCAATGCAGCGGGAAGACTTTGTTTATGTTGCTGATAAGCATAACAATGCTGCCGGGTCATACGCGGCAAAAAATGGCCAAATGCTGTCTCAGTTTGCTAATGCGGTAAAACAGATAGGGGAGTATGAGCACTTTGAGGTGATTGATTTATATTACAAAAGCGGCATCAGGTTAAAAAACTTGGTAAAGTTTAAGCGGGTGAAAGACCCGCAAACCGGTTTGTACAAAAACTACAAATACCCGGACTTTCACGGAATACCTTTTAATCCGGATACTGATGAATATCCTTACCCTGTAGAAGCGATTGATAATACTTACGACGGGCTTCACCCATCGGACAAAGGCAACCAGGTTATTGCCGGTATGTTGGTTAAAGTGTTAAAAAAGCAATAAATTGCAGTATCGCCAGGCAAATAATGGCGCATTTGCTTTTGGCCAGCCAGTCCGCTTGTTGCAGCAGGGCCGGTCAAAAACCGGCAAAGCGTTCCATTTTTACAAATGCGGAACACCCGGAACGCTATGGAACATCCTGATTAT
>JBDUDE010000542.1:0-9805 GCA_040003105.1 Mucilaginibacter sp.
TGTTTCGGCTTAAATTCCGCCACGCGGTTTTTATAAAATTCTTTATCATGAGAGTTAGTTCATTTGTTCACTGGTTCATTAGTGATGCGGGCAATATTTTGTAGATGGCTGCAAACTGCCTGCTTTCACCACGCCGGTTTTATATAATTCCTGAACATTTGCAAAAATTTTCACAAATAGGTTTAAAAGCCATACCAATTATATAATACATTATAAAACAGCAGGTTATATTATCAGTTTTATTTAAGGTGTATCATATCCGAACACAGTGTGTTACGTGTCCGAACAGTTCGTACGAAGTTTGTCTTACATTGATTAAACGGTTGCAAGCCGCTATCCAATTGTAAAGGCCCTCTATTCTAAAATGTAATGCAAAGAAAAGCCCCGGTGTTTCTACATACACCGGGGCCGCTTAATTAAAAACTATTTAATCTGTTAGTTAAAAGTCAGGTTAAGGCTGTCGCTGGCATCAACTTTAACGCTCACGCCGCCGCCATTCAGGCTGCCTTTTACGCGGTCTTTTTCCCACTCGCCGCTAAACTTGTTTACACGGGCGGTGTTAATCCTGCTTGCTGAAAGGTCTAAATCCATGCCTTTATCAGCAGGCACCTTTAAGTCAACATGACCGCCGCTCACATCAAGTTTAATGTATTTTCCTAAACGTGCCATATCAACATGCATACTTCCACCACTTGTAGAGGCTTCAAGACTGCAGGCCATGCGGGTAAGGTTTACGCTGCCACCCGAAGTACCGGTAATAAGCTCGCCTGTAATATCGCTGGCCTGTATGCTGCCACCGCTTGTCTCGGCCTTGATGGTGCCATTCAGGCTTTCCATACGTAACGAGCCGCCGCTTGTTTCCAGTTTGATTTTTCCCTGGCAGTTTTTGGCACGTACGCTGCCACCGCTTGTTTCCAGCTGTATATTGTCTTTAGAGTTCGATACTTCGATGCTGCCGCCCGATGTTTCGCCCTTTATCGTGCCGGTAAGATTATCTATGTGCAAGCTGCCACCACTAGTGCTGAATTCTTCATTACCGGTAAGGTTATCCAAATGGATGCTGCCACCACTAGTGCTTAAATGCGTAGCTACCTGCCTTGGAGTAAATATTTTGAAAGAGATGCTTAATTGCCGGCGCCAGTTAAAGCCGCCTTCATGCTTTCTTTTGGCAGTAGCATGTAGTTCGTGGTTGCTAACTGTAACACTAAGGTCGTAATCTTCGGCAATGCGCTTGTCGATGTCCTCTTTTGAAAGTTCCTGGCCATTATTGCCGCGTACATAAACTTCAACACGTGGCGATTCGCCACTGCCGCTTACCGAGATACTGCCGCCCGAAGTTTTTACAAATACATCTTTTATGCCGTCGTTAGCTAACGATTTGGTTTGATAAGGCGTTTTATCCGAATTGCTTTGTGCAAAGGCTACAGAGCCCGAACATGCAATCACTAGTAACAAAAGGTACTTTTTCATCATTTTTAAGTTTGTTTATACAATAGACCACTTTTTATACAAACACGTTGCATCAAATTATAAATAATTTAGTTATTAGTCATTTCGCTAAACGCTGTCATTGGTCATTAGTGATTTTTCTAATGACTAATGACCAGTGACTAATGCCTACTCCGACTTCAAGCTTTTCACCGGGTTTGCAAGCGCCGCTTTTATGGCTTGTATGCTTACTGTTACCGCAGCCACTAATAACGATGCGGCGCAGGCAACTATAAATATCCACCATTGTATGTTAACACGATACGCAAAATCCTCCAGCCACGAATGCGCCATAAACCAGGCAATGGGCGATGCAATTATCGTAGCGATGATAACCAACCCCAAAAAGTCTTTTGATATCAACGTTATGATGTTCGGTATAGTTGCACCCAGCACCTTACGAATACCGATTTCTTTAGTCCGTTGCACCACTGCGTAAGCCGTTACAGCAAACAACCCAAGACAGGCCAGCATTATTGCCAGGGCCGAAAATGTGGTAAACACGCCGGCGGTACGCTGCTCGCTGCGATACATGGCATCATAGTCGTCATCAAGAAATTTATAGGAGAATGGCCGCTCTGGCACGCGGCTTTTCCATATTTGTTCGATATGATGGATAGCTGCGCTTGTATTTTGACCGTCAATCCGCACAAACATTTTTTGCGTTTGAAAATGGTCGAGGAATATCAGTAGCGGTCCAATCGGGTCGTGGAACGATTTAAAGTTAAAATCCTTCACTACAGCTTTTACTCTCCCCAAGGAACCTTTTGAAAGCTGCTTACCAATGGCTTCCTGTGGTGTCCATCCCAATGCCTTTGCAGCAGTTTCGTTCAGCATAAACGAATATTGGAAGTTTTTGCCGCCATTGGTGGTATCTATTTGTAAAACGTCGGTTTGGTTATAATCGGTACCGGCAATTATTTTTAGCTGCATGGTTCTAATAAAATCCTCATCCATAGGCAAGGCATTAACGGATATCGCTTTTCCGTCAGCTGTGGTTATTCCATCGCCCCATGCTACATCAATCGGCTCGTTATTGGCCGTTGCCACACTTTTAACGCCGGGGATATTGGCCATCTCGTTTTTAAGCCCCTGTACTTTGGGCAGCATCTGCCAGTTTATAGGTAAAACAACCACGTTACTTTTATTGTAGCCTATATCTTTACTGCGGATAAAGGAAAGCTGTTGCAAGATAACTACCGTGGTTATAATCAGGAAAATGGAAATTACAAACTGGAACACGATAAGCGATTTACGCACCCCCTGCCCCGATGTAAACGAAAAGCCTGATTTTAAAATCTTAGCCAGTTTAACGCTTGATAACAACAAAGCAGGATAGGCGCCCGCTGCAAAACCTATCCCAACGCCAAGTAAAATTATACAACCAAGGATAACAGGATCAAGCAAAGAACTGAACTGCAAAGTTTTACCAGCCAGTTGGTTGAACGCCGGCAACAACAGGAACGCAAAGCCCATTGCCAGTATTACACCTATTGCCGTAACAAAAACCGACTCGCCGATAAATTGCCTGAATAGCTGTCCCTTAGCCGCACCCATTACTTTACGGATGCCAATTTCGGCGCCTCTTCCTGCTGATTGCGCTATAGAAAGGTTAACATAATTTACACACGCAATAATTAGTATCAATACCGCAACTACAATCATTATGTAGATGTATGTAACACTGCCAT
Source organism: Mucilaginibacter sp. (assembly GCA_040003105.1). Classification (GTDB taxonomy): domain Bacteria; phylum Bacteroidota; class Bacteroidia; order Sphingobacteriales; family Sphingobacteriaceae; genus Mucilaginibacter. Next base: position 3,180 of record JBDUDE010000542.1, read on the forward strand.
TAGGCTCCGGCGCATCCGGTAGGTTTGAATGCAGGTGAACGCTTGTTAATGGTTCAAGGTGGTAAGTAAGATATTGACTGCCTGCCATTTTTAATTCGGTATGGCTTACCCTGTTCATGTAAATAGCAATTTGCTTTTGCAGCGTACCAGCGTCATCTTTATTTTTTAAAAGCAGGTAGGTGATATAATTAGCCGACCACCATTGTTCGTTTTTAGCTGCACTCAGGTTTTCAAACGATACAATAAAATCAAACTTTATCTGAGAGTTTGAAGGTGCATCGGCTGCAATTGCTGATACTATAAAGTTTTGGTTTCCAATTTTCAACGTTTTTCCAATAGGATTATTGTTGTCAAAATATTTTTTTGCGGCTGTTTCAGTTACAATTATCTTGTTGGGCGCATTCAATGCGGAGGCATCGCCATTTAATACCTTATACGAGAATATCTTAAAAAAAGAAGGGTCGGCATAAAGAATGGCCTGTTCATCAAACACCCTATCGTTATAGGATATTATGCCTCCCCTTTTCTCGGTCCGCACATAATTTTCTACGCCGGGGAAAGTCCTTTTAAACTGTGGCCCAACTTTGGTGCCGGTAACAGCAACTTTTTGCGGCGCCCCACCCTGGAAATAATCCATCGTTACCCGCACAATCCTGTCAGCATTATCATTAAAGCGGTCGTAGCTCAACTCATCTTTAATGTAAATACCAATCAGCAAACAGCTTACAATGCCGATAGTTAATCCGATTATGTTTACAAAGGCATATAGCCTGTTCTTCCTTAAGTTTCGCCAGGCGATTTTGAAATAGTTTTTTAACATTTTTAGTTCATAGTTAATGGTTCATTGTTCATAGCCGCAACAAGGCCACCTCTTTTTTGTCTTGATTCTTGATTCTAATCACTCCGAACGCAGGCTCTTCACCGGGTTCATCAACGCAGCTTTGAATGATTGAAAGCTTACAGTAATTAAAGCTATCATTATCGCCGCTAATCCTGCAAGGACAAACACCCACCAGTCAACAGTGGTGCGGTAGCTATAGCCCTGTAACCATTTATCCATGGCCAGCCATGCTAAAGGGCTTGCTATACACAAAGCTATTAAAACAAGTATCAAAAACTCTTTTGATAGCAACGTAAATAACGAGCCAACGCTTGCGCCAAGTACCTTACGGATGCCGATTTCTTTTATACGCTGCTCGGCTGTAAACATGGCCAAACCAAGTAAACCAAGGCACGATATAAATATGGCCAAAAACGCAAAGGCATTTGAAAGATTGCCAACCACCTGCTCGTTTTGATATTGCTTCTGATATTCGGCATCGGCAAAATTATAGGTAAACTGGAAACTGGGGTTAAGTTCTTTACAGAGTTTCTCCGTAGACGCCAGGGCCTGCTTTGTTTGGCCGGGCTTTGTGCGCAGCAATGCCGTTCCAAATTGTTCCTGTTCGCCAAAACGGATGATTAACGGCTGAATCGGGTCATGAAGCGAATTGAAATGAAAATCTTTGAGTATCCCAATAATTTTCCCTTTTTTACCCCACATGGTAAGTGGCCGGCCGATTGGATTGGCATAATTTATTCTTTTCAATGCGCTTTCATTTATAATGTAACCTAACGAATCAGTGGCAAAGTCCTTTGAAAACTCTCTGCCGGCTGCCAGTTCAAGCTTCATAGTTTTTACTAAGTCGTACCCGGCAGAAACTTGCGTAAATTCAATATTCAGGTTAGGGTCTTTGCCTTCCCAATTCACGCCGCCGGTTGTACTGCCAAAATTGGTTGGAGCATTGGTTATGCGGGTTATTTGCTGTACACCCGGCATCTTCATAGCCTCGTCCTTAAATACTTTGTATTTGGCAGCCAGGTCGCCGTCAAGCGGAATATATATCAGGTTCTCGCGGTCGTACCCCAGGTTTTTTGTTTGGATGTAGTTAACCTGTTTCGAAATAACTATGGTGCCGATAATCAACACAATAGACAACATAAACTGGAACACCACCAGCCCCTTACGGAACCAGGCGGCTCCTGTGCTTAATTTAACTGCTCCCTTTAAAACCTTAACCGGGCTAAATGACGACAGGAACAACGCAGGGTAACTACCTGATAAAGTGCCTGTTATAAACACTAACCCAACAAGGCCAAGCCAGAAATCAAGTTGACGAAAAGGAAATTCTATTTGTTTTTGCGTAACGGTATTAAATACAGGCAACAACAGCAATACAATTACAACAGCGATAATTGCTGCATAAATGGTAAGCAAAATTGCTTCGCTTAGAAATTGTTGAATCAATGCGGAGCGCACAGCCCCAACTACTTTTCTAACGCCTATCTCACGCGCCCGTTTTACTGAGCGCGCTGTAGTCAAATTCATAAAATTAATACAAGCTATAACCAATATAAAAATAGCGATTATGCTAAAAAGGTGAACATATTCTATACGGCCTTCAACAGGTTTACCGTTTTTAAAGGTGCTGTGCAGGTAGACGTCATTAACTTTTTGTATCCCAAGTTCCTCGCGAAAAGATGCATTTTGTTCTTTGTTATAGGTATCTAAAAAACGGTCGATTTTTTTATCAAAGGCGACCGGGTCGGTACCTTCGCGAAGCATTATATAGGCAGAGGGCCCATTATTGCCCCAGCTTTTGGCCCAGCTGTTTTCAAGTAAAAAGTTATCCCAGTTTGTCAGGAATTCGAACTTTTGAGAGGAATTGTGCGGTAAGTCTTCAAAAACAGCGGTTATAGTAAAATTCGTTTTATTCTCGTACCTTATTGTTTTACCGATAGCCATCTGCGGGCTGCCAAAAAACTGGCCGGCCATTTTCCTGGAAATTGCTATACTCACAGGCGAATTAAGCGCTGTTTCAGGTGTTCCCTGTAATAGCTTGTAGCTAAACATTTTAAAAAAATCGCGACCGGCGGAAGTTCCTTCCAGCTTGATTATTTTATCTCCTACCCTAAATGTGTTCCAATTATTGTAGCTAAAACCCGCAGCGCACTCAATTTGTGGCAGCGCTTTTTTCATCTCGTCGGCCAGCACACCTGGTACCGAGTATTGACCTACAATTTTATGGTCATAATATTGCCGCTCGATAACAGCGTATAAGCGATCACCGTTTTTATGGAAGGAGTCGACGCTGAGCTCGTTTTGCACCCAAAGTATTATTAAAATACTGCAGGCCATACCCAGTGCGAGGCCAAGAATGTTAATGGCTGAGAAAAACTTGTTTTTCCATAAGTTACGCCACGCTATTTTCAGATAGTTCTTTATCACTTAGTTCATAGTTAATGGTTCATAGTTCATAGCCGTTCGCTACTGGCACCTACCTGCTGTTTCACCTAATCATTTGTCCGCAGGCTCTTTACTGGATTAGTAAGCGCCGCTTTTATAGCCTGGAAGCTTACCGTTGCCAGCGAAATAAACACGGTAACAAATGCAGCAAGCACAAACACCCAAATACTTATTGGCACCCTGTAAGTATAACCCTGCAGCCACGTATGCATTGCCCACCATGAGCAAGGTGCACCAATGACAAAGGATATCATTACCAATATCAAAAAGTCTTTTGACAAAAGGGTGGTAACGCTGGTAACTGAAGCGCCTAAAACTTTGCGTACGCCAATTTCCTTTATCCGGTTTTGCGCCATGTAAGCAGCTAAACCGAACAAGCCAAGACACGAAATAAAGATGGTTAGGCCGGCAAACAGACTGGCCAAAGTGCCTAATCGTTGCTCGTCGCCGAACTTGCGGGCGTACTCCTGGTCAACAAAATTGTATTCAAATGGGTAATCGGGATTGTATTTTTTAAATACGCTTTCGGCACGCTTCAAGTTATTAGCGGTGGTATTAGCCGGGTTAAGTTTAAAGTGTATAAAGTTAAACCGGGCTTTCGGGCCCTGGATAAGCATATGCTTAACGGGTTCGTATGGCGATTGCAGGATAAAATCTTTAACCACACCCACCACTTTATAGTGGCTGGCATCTTTTCCCTCACCGTTGTTTACGATTTCGCCTACCGGATTTTTTAGCCCCATTACTTTCACTGCAGCTTCGTTTAAAAGCATCGCCATCGAGTCGGTTGGGTAGGTTTTAACATCTATATCGCGGCCAGCGATAATTTTAAGTCCCATGGTTTTTACAAAGTCGCCATCGGCGTTGAATATGTTAAAATCAATTTTGTTTTTATCCATATGGCCCTTCCAGGTATATCCCCAGCTGTCGCTCCATCCCTGTGTAATTGGGGCGCTTGTTTTTGTAACCGAAACAGCTGCGCCGCTGGCCACCAGGTCATTCCGTATGGCCAGGTAATTCTTTTCAATACTGCCGGTCATGGATACATAAACCAGGTTGTCTTTTTTATAGCCGGTGTCCCTGTCCTGCGCATATTGTAACTGCTGACGGATTATTATGGTACAAATTATCAATACAACGGCAAACCAAAACTGTACCACCACCAGCAATTTGCGCGGGGTGATTAATGCATTGGCAGCTTTAAACGTACCTTTTAACACGCTTACCGGCTTAAATGATGACAGGTACAATGCAGGGTAGCTTCCCGAGATCAGGCCAGTAAACAAAATAAACCCTACGAAGATTAGCCAAAAATAAATGCTGCTGTATGGAACTGCCAACGTCTTGTCGGTAAGTATGTTAAAGCCCGACATGCTCAATTGTACAGCCACCAGAGCTATTACGCCGGCAATAAATGCTATTAAAACCGATTCGCCTAAAAACTGGCTGATAAGCGAGCCTCTTAATGCACCAACAACTTTGCGGATGCCTACCTCGCGGGCACGCCGCTCACTGCGGGCAGTACTGAGGTTCATGAAATTGATACAAGCTATCAGCAATATAAAGGAGGCGATGATTGAAAATGTGCGAACAGTGGATATGCGTCCGCCATCAGGATGGCCTTTTTCGTCAAATTTTGAATATAGCCTAAGCTTTCCTATCGGGTAAATAAATTGTTGTATATCCTTTGTGTCCGAATGTGATTTAGTTACGTTAACAAGCGATTTGTTCGCCATAGCTTCAGTAACGCCGGGCTTTAATAGCACCCAGGTTTGGATAGAGTTATTGCCCCACCCCTGGTCGTCCTGCCCGATTTTTGTCATGTACGTCCATGGCATCAGGTACTCAAAACTAAACCTGGTATTATTTGGCAAATCCTTCATAACGCCGGTTACTGTAAAGTAAGCATTACTGTCTATTTTAATGCTTTTACCCATGGCATTATCATTTCCGAAAAGCTTTTTCGATAGCTTCTCAGTTATCACAATGCTATGAATGGTATTTAGCGCAGTATGTTTGTCCCCATGTACCAGCGGGAAGCTAAACATGGTTAAAAAGCTGGGGTCGGTAAAATTTCCCTGCAGGTTCAGGTGTTTATCGCCAACAGTAAACAGGAATGTAGAGCCCCAATTGGTGCGGCACACGTCCTCAACCTGTGGATACTCCTGTTTTATAGTTTTGCCCATTACTTTTGGCGTGGTGTTCCAGCACCAAAGCTTACCGTCAAATACCGAACGGTTAAAAACAGAGTATATCCTGTCTTTCTTTTCGTGAAACTGATCGAAACTCAGTTCGTTTTGTATCCATAATAATATCAGCGCCGAGCTTGCCATACCTATGGCCAGGCCGACAATATTAATGGCAGAAAATGACTTATGCCTTAGCAAATTTCTCCAGGTGATTTTCAGGTAATTTTTTAACATCGTGAAAAAAGTTGAGCGTTTATTTTAATAACTAATAGACCGTTAAAATAGTAAATGCGTTGCATCAGTTTTAAAATTTATTGCACTTTAAAGTATATAAAGCTACTTTATCTTTTTATTATCTAAATCCCCCCATCCGGCGGAAATAGCTCTATTTTTCATTAATGTTGATTACGCCGTCCCGTCCCAAAAAGCTATCCGCTAAAAAAGTTTACAAAAGTTTACACTTTGCAAATTGTAAACTTTATAAAATACTGATAATCAATAATCAACAGCACACAGGCCAGCCCAATGGCCAGCCCGCTTATGTTGATAATACTGCTTACTTTGTTGCGTACCAGGTTACGCCAGGCAATTTTAAAATAGTTCTTTATCATATATTAGTTCATTGTTGATAGTTCATGGTTCATAGCCGAACTGTTGTTACTAATAAATTTTTTTCTACTGCTAACTGCAAACCGGCACCTGTAAACTGTTTCCTTATTCCGACTTCAAACTCTTAACCGGGTTAGTAAGCGCGGCTTTGATGGATTGAAAGCTGATGGTTACAAATGCAATTAAAATTGCTCCGCCACCTGCCAGCGCTAAAACCCACCATTGCACATTTTGCCGGTAAGCAAAGCCCTGCAACCAGCTATGCATGGCCCACCACGCCAACGGCGTCGCAATTACAATAGATATCAATACCAGTTTTATAAAATCTTTCGAAAGCATACCCACAATGGTTGATATACTTGCGCCCAGTACTTTGCGGATACCTATTTCTTTTATGCGCTGCTCTGCAGCGTATGCAGCCAGGCCAAACAGGCCTAAGCAGGCTATCACTACGGCAAGTGAAGTAAACGCTACAGATATTGTACCTATACGCTGCTCAGCACGGTATATGGCATCAAAATCCTCGTCCATAAATGAATAGG
>JBDUDE010000277.1:0-9801 GCA_040003105.1 Mucilaginibacter sp.
ATCCCTACTGCGAACATTGCGCCTTTCATATCATTATATTGGGCCAGCTTAATGATTGGCCGATGGACCGCTTCGGTGGGCGCATTTAATTTTGGCGACGGCGCGAAAAAAGCGTTGAGGTTTATCATGCCCTATATTGCTTTTGCAGTATTCCTCGCTGTCAACAGGATTGCCCAGCACGATGTTACACCATTTTATATTTATGCTTTTGTGATTGTCGTATTAATAATTGCTGATTTATTAAGCCGCGGTAACCCCGCAAGCCAGCTTTTGATTTTCTCGGGTTGTGCAATAGCCGCACTATTTATCGGCATGATGTCGTCAGGCATGGTAAGCGTATTCGCGTTTATCAGCGTTGGTTTATTTTGTTCAACACTGTGGCCATGTATCTACACACTTGCCGTTACCGGCCTGGGCAGGCACACAAATCAAGGCTCCAGCTTTTTAATCATGATGATTATGGGTGGTGGTGTAATCAGCTTATTGCAGGGTTACGTTGCTTCTGATAATTTATTAGGCATCCAGTGGAGTTACCTGGTAGGTGTTGGCTGCTTTGTCTATTTAGCATTTTACGCTATAAAAGCTAAAAGTGCATTAAAATCACAAGGTATTGATTTTGATAAAGTAGAATTGCAGGGAGCGCACTAAGCCTTTGCATAATATTTATTAGTCATTGGTCATTAGTGTAAAACTGGTGACCAATGACATTTTAGACTAATCCCCAACGTAATAATTAATAGCTAATGACAACTGACCAATGACTAAATTATCCTTTGACCGTATTTATATGAACCTGGCAACCGACCTGGCTAGTCGCTCGCACTGCGTAAAAGCCCAGGTAGGCGCTGTTTTAGTGAAGGATACACGCATCATCTCGATCGGTTACAACGGTCCTCCGGCGGGCACACACAATTGCGATGAAGAATGGCCTGAAACCGGCTGCGCCCGCGACTCGAAAGGCAGTTGTTCCCTTGCATTACACGCAGAGCAAAACGCTATACTTTACGCTGTTAAAAACGGCGCTAATCTTGAAGGCGCTACCTTGTACACCACGCTATCCCCTTGTTTGCCCTGCGCACGGCTCATCTTTTCGGCAGGCGTAAAAAGGGTTTTCTTTGATAAATCATATGCGGCTTATAAAGGAATAGGCAGTGATGAAGGGGTTGATTTTTTGAACAAGTTTGGGGTAAGCGCTACCCGATTTATTATTGGGGATTGATTTTTTTGTTGAGATTTAGCTGAAGAGTAATCGCTTTTGGCCCTGTATTCGAAATTGATATTACTCAATCGGTAAAATCGTCTGTGATCGTGAAATCAAAAAAAAATAAATCCGAAACGGCTTTAGCCCTCTTGAGCACCGCTAAAAACAAAACAAACAGCGAAAAATCGAACATCCGAATTCCGAAATTATAAAAGCGGTTCTACCTTACTCAAGGCGAACATCAATTGCTCATCAGGCGTTAAATCAGTATTGTCCAATATAACAGCGTCTTCGGCACGTATCAACGGGCTTTCGGTGCGGGTGGTGTCCTGGTAGTCGCGGTGGGCCAGGTTTTCAAAAACGTCTTCCAGGCTTATCTCGGGATTTTTGGGATGCAGTTCCTTGTAGCGTCGCTCGGCCCTGATTTTAGGGTCGGCAGTCATGAAGATTTTAACAGGTGCATCGGGGAAAACAGCTGTGCCGATATCGCGGCCGTCCATCACAATGTTTTTTGATTTGCCCATGCGCTGCTGCTGCTTTACCATCTCGTGCCTGACCTCCCGTATGGCCGATACAGAACTTACCAATTCAGAAACAGGCATTTGCCTTATCTCCTCTGATACCTCTTCGTCGTTGAGGGTAATATGGGTCTGGTAATCGCGCGAATGGAAATTGAGGTGGATATTTTTAAGCGCTTCGGCAATTTGCTCGTGGTTGGTTAAATCAACCTTATTCCTTAAAAAATATAGGGCAACCGCCCGGTACATTGCGCCGCTGTCGACATAAATAAAATGGAGTTTTTTAGCCAAAGCCTTTGCTAAAGTGCTTTTTCCGCATGATGAATAGCCATCAATGGCAACTATTATGTTGGTGCTCATGTGGGGCGAAGATATGAAAAAGTTGTGATTGGTTGATTAAGTGAGCGGTTGATTAAGTTGTGATCAGGCAGATTTTATTAACTTAATCAACCACTCACTTAATCAACTATTAACTAAATTCGCCCCTATGAATTTCAATAAAGCCGAACTGCAAAAAGAAACCAGCTACAAGGCATCGCGCAGCGGCGGCAAGGGCGGACAAAACGTTAACAAAGTGTCCAGCAAGGTCGAGCTGCTGTTCTCGGTAGATAATTCCGCCTTGTTTACCGATGAAGAAAAGGCCATGCTAAACGATAAATTACAAAATCGTTTAAACAAAGATGGCCTGGTGCAAATAATTTGCGATGAAGAGCGCAGCCAGTATTTAAATAAGGAGAAAGCAATTGAAAGGCTAATAGTTTTGCTGACCAAAGCCCTGCACAAACCCAAAGCACGCAAGCCCACCAAAGTAAGCAAAGCCGCCAAAGCCGCGAGATTAGAATCAAAAAAAATAAATTCGGCTAAAAAAGAAAGCAGGAGTAAACGGTTTGAAGATTAGTTCATAGTTAATGGTTCATAGTAGCTGCAAACGCTAATTAGCCTTCACTGTTAACATTCTGGCTTCTGCCCATATACCATTTTCGGCCATGAACTATGAACCATTAACTATGAACTACTTAAACCTATACAGTGCAGTAACACTCCCCCATTGTTCCGACCGCACCATTTCTTTGGTTTCCCTGGTATGGAAAATGGCGGCGGCGTCAATAACAAAACGACCCGTTGTAAATGCTACACCAAACTGGTTGCTAAAAATAAACGGCTCTTTGGTGCCCCTTATTTCAAGGCTGCCGGGCGCCTCGTGATTATTAAATAAACCACCCTGTATGGTGGCATCGTACAATACGTAATTTAATAGCGGCTTGTAGTAAAAAAATATTTCGTGCGCATGCAGCGGCGCAACGGTTTGTGTTTTGATGGCGCTGCTTTGCGTAGCTACTGAGTTAAATAACTGGTTAAACGAGCCTACGCGCAACATGCCGCCTGCACCGGCCCCGCTAAAGCCGTTGCCCAGGTTTACGTAAGTTGTATACGATACATCAATCCAGCTACCCCTTGTTATCAGCCCATTAAATGCGGCCGATAAATTAAGCTGCGCCTCGTTGTGTATCTGGTACTCCCAGCCATCTGGGTGATAAAAACCAAAATGGTCGTGTACATAATCCTGCACTTCCTTTCCAAATGCGCCGGGGCCTATAATACCTACCTGGGCGCCAAGCTTTAAATTAGTTTCGTTTTTATATAGAAAATTTAAGGTTGCACCTGCATAGAGGTAGCCTGCAAAAGGCCGGTCGACCAGGTAAGGCTGATCGGCGCCTTTGTAAAACACGCTGCCACTTTGTGCATTGTATATTTTTTGGCCAACCTCGATGCCAAGCACTTTGTTAGCCAGTTTGCTGTCTTTGTCAACGGTTAACGCGTGTCGGTAATGCAGGTAAATCCCGTCAGTATAATACCTGTCCGAACCTTGTAACAGGTAGGAATCGTTGTCGGTTTGTAAACCTATTTCGGTACTATGTGATTGGGCAAAAACGTTTACAGCGCAAAAAAGGCTAAAAAGGAAGGGTATAAATTTTATTCTCATCCGGCTTTTTGGGGGATTAGCCGTCTAAAATAGCAAAAGCCCTGATAATTCAGGGCTTTTGTAAATATTTTTAGCTTTTAGACTAAAAGGTATAACCAATGCTGAACCCGCCTTCGGCAATTACACCGTCGTCATACAAAATAGGCACAAACGCTATTCTGAAGTTAATACCGCCATTATCCTGCTGAAAACGGTAACCTACTGTAGCGGTACCGATAAAGCCGGTTATGTTATCAAACTCAAAAAAAGTTCCCTTAGCGCTGCCATGCGAGCGTACAAATGTTGTACCGGCGCCAAGTTCGATAAAGCTGTTGGGGGTTGTGGGGGTTAAGCCATACAGGTAATTTATTTGCAGCGGGATGGATGCCACCCAGTTTGCGCCGGTATTATAGTAGCCTGCACCTATACGGTAACCCCATTTATCTCTACGCTCGCCAAAGCGGGTGTCATAGTTTAGAGTAAGGGCAAGACCGGGACCACCTGCTTCGATAAATACGGTACGGGGCTTCTTAACTTCCTCAACCGTTGTATCCCTTTTTATAGGGTTTGCCTCAAGGTTTTGGGCTCTCAAATAAAATGATGATGTGATAAAGAGCAATAAAAAAACGGCTTTTAGGGTAAAAGTTTTCTTCACTTTTTTAAATTGTTTGGGGTTTATTAACTGTCAGCATAATTACTTTATAATTACGATAACGTGTAATACGCTGATGCTGGTTAAAAAGTTTCAGTGTACACCAGCTACATATTACAACGGCTTCCTTATTTGCCAATTTACAGGCAATTTAAGGAAGCCGTTAGTTAAAGATATTAACAAAAGTGGATTAATTTACAGGATTGCTAACAGTCTCTTTTACAGTAAGGTCTAATGGGTCAATTACCTTTTCAGTTAACAATGCCAGGTCAATAACTTCGCGCATTTCGGTGACATAATTAAATTTAAGGTCCTTTATATAATCTTCCTTAATTTCTAATATATCCTTCCGGTTTGATGCGCATAAAATTATCTCTTTTATGTTGGCACGCCTGGCTGCAAGTATTTTTTCTTTAATACCGCCTACTGGCAACACACGGCCGCGCAGGGTTATTTCGCCCGTCATGGCAAGGTGTGGTTTTATTTTACGCTGGGTAAAGGCGGATGTTAATGCGGTAAGCATGGTGATGCCAGCTGAGGGACCATCCTTTGGCGTAGCCCCTGCCGGAACGTGCACATGCACGTCCCATAAGTCAAACAACCTCGGGTCGATATCAAAATACGATGCATGGGCGCGCAGGTAAGCAAGAGCAATAATAACAGACTCCTTCATTACATCGCCAAGGCTGCCGGTTAGCGTCAGCTTACCTTTGCCGGGGCTCAAGCTAGCTTCAATAAACAATATGTCGCCGCCAACTGATGTCCATGCCAGGCCTGTTACCACGCCGGCAACATCGTTGCCTTCATAAAGGTCTTTGTCATATATAGGCGCCCCTAATATTTTCTCAACTTCTTTTTTACTTACAGTTGGGTTATAAGGCTCTTCCATGGCAATGTTTTTTGCCACGCCACGCACCAGCGAGCCTATCTTTTTCTCGAGCGCACGCACACCCGACTCGCGGGTATAGTCCACTATCAGTTTCTCGATAATTTCTGGCTTAACAACTACATCTTTAGCCTTCAGGCCATGCGCCCCGCGTTGTTTGGGCACCAGGTGTTGTTTGGCTATTTCCACCTTTTCTTCTATAGTGTAGCCGTTTACTTCTATAATCTCCATACGGTCAAGCAACGCGGGTTGTATGGTGCTTAATGAGTTTGCTGTCGCGATGAACATCACGTTCGACAGGTCGAAATCCATTTCGACGTAATGGTCGTAAAAAGTACTATTTTGCTCAGGGTCGAGCACTTCAAGCAGGGCTGATGATGGGTCGCCCCTAAAATCGTTGCCTACTTTATCAATCTCGTCTAAAATAAAAACAGGGTTTGCTGCGCCTGCCTTTTTTACCGACTGAATAATGCGGCCCGGCATTGCGCCGATGTAGGTTTTACGATGACCCCTTATTTCAGCTTCATCGCGAATACCGCCGAGGGCCATACGCACATATTTACGCCCCAATGCTTTGGCAATTGATTTACCCAATGATGTTTTACCAACTCCCGGAGGGCCAACCAAACAAAGAATTGGCGCTTTCATATCGTGCTTTAACTTAAGAACAGCCAGGTATTCAACAATGCGCTGCTTTACCTTATCGAGGCCAAAATGATCTTTGTCTAAAACCTTTTGAGCGCGTTTCAAGTCGAAATTATCTTTGGTAAATTCGTTCCAGGGCAAATCAAGCAGCAACTCCAGGTAGTTTATTTGCACCGAGTAATCAGCGGCAGCAGGATTAGTGCGCACCAGCTTTTCAACCTCTTTGTTAAAATGGTCTTTAACATCCTTGCCCCATTTCTTTTTTGAAGCGCGTAGTTTCAGGCTGTCGATCTCCAGGTCGGGTGATGTACCGCCTAATTCTTCCTGTATGGTTTTTAGCTGCTGGTTTAAAAAGTAATCGCGCTGCTGCTTATCCAAATCAACCCTAACCTTGCTTTGTATCTGGTTTTTAAGCTCCAGCATCTGCAGGTCTAACGTTAAATGCTCCAATACCAGGTTTGCCCGGTTGCGCAGGTTCGGCTCCTCGAGCAATTGCTGTTTGGCCAGCATATCGGCATTCATGTTTGACGATATAAAATTTATCAAAAATGAAGTACTCTCAATATTGCGGATGGCAATGCCGGCCTCGCTTGGAATATTTGGCGATAGCTGTATAATGCTCATGGCCATATCCTTTATCGAGGACACCATCGCTTTAAACTCTTTATCGTCTTTATGTTTCGACTCTTTAAAAGGTTCGATGGTGGCCTTTATATAAGGCACACTTTGTACCTCATCCTTTAAAACAAACCTTTTTTTGCCTTGCAGGATAACAGTGGTATTGCCATCGGGCATTTGCAGCATTTTTACTATTAGCGCAATGGTACCGGTTTTGTTTAACTGGGAAAAAGAGGGGTCTTCAATCGCCACATCTTGTTGAGCAACTACCCCAATCATCCGGCTGCCTTTATTTGCATCACGAATGAGTTTTATAGATTTATCGCGACCGACGGTAATAGGGATAACCACACCGGGAAACAAAACGGTATTACGCAGCGGTAGTATCGATAATATGTCCGGCAAAGCCTCATTGTTCATTTCCTCTTCGTCTTCGGTCGACATCAGCGGAAAAAACTCTGAATCTTCATTTATTACCGGTAAAGCACTTTTAAAATCAAATGGATCAAAATTCATCAACTACCTTTTATGTATTATAAAAAACGTCATATTGTCAGCCCGCAAAGATACGGGCAATTTTACACAGGTTAAATAGTAAATATTCCCGTGGTATTACTATGGGTCAAGAGGTGTGCCAATAAACAGCAATAACCATCGGCAATTGGTTTTAAGCTATAAAACACTGATAACATGTGTATTACAAACACAATGATTTACAATGTAAAAAATAAAATTATTGATAAAGATGAAAAAAAGTCATATCATCGTATCCTGTTTGATAAATTATTTGCACTACCAACACAAAAAAAGCTGTAATGGCATAATATTTTCTTGTTATATCTGTTTACATATATACTGTTTTGATAATCATTAGTAGCCCTTGATGAAGATTTCGGTAATTATTTCTTTTCTGATTATTTCTTCTGTTGAAAACCTGGTTGCTCAAAACTCCTATATCAAATTAGGCCAGCAGGCCTTGATGGACGGGGATTTTAAAGTTGCCGTGGCGCAACTTGAACGGGCATGCCTGATTGATTCGACCAACTCGACGGCTTTGCTGATGCTGGGCTACTCCTATTACCACAGCGAAAATTATAAAAAATCGATAGCTGCTTACACAAAGGAAATAGCGATAAACCCTGTCGACGCAACTGCCTATTACTATCGGGCGAGGGCCAAAGGCTATTTAGGTAAGGATAACCAGACCAGCCCCGCTGATAAGGAAAAATATTTACTGGGGGCCATATTCGACCTGACTAAAGCCATAGCTATCGACCCAGATGATACCCGTAACAAATATTACCAGGTGCGGGGCATTGCCTACCGCGAGTACGGCGTATTTAAACTACAAGCCACCGGTCACGCTTATGATAAGGTGAGGGCCATCAATTCCCTGAAAGCATCGGTTACCGATTTGGAAAAGGTATTAGCAGACAACCCCGGCCGGATGGATATTTCGACATTAATCGACCTATCCAAACAAAAACTCGCCGAAGCGCAAGCACACAAATAAGTCTTAAGTCGGTATTCTTTAGTCTAAAGTCTCTGGCTTAGCACCCATTACAATGTTTGCTTTTTCGACTCAAGACTTTCGACTTTCGACTTTACTTTTGAATCACCCCCTGTATCTTATAGTGATTATTGCCCATCAGTTTAACGTGCTGGTCTTTTTCAATTAAATATAGTGAGTCAGGGTAGTAGCTTAGCTTTTCAACATCTTTGTAAAGCATGTTTTCTGTTTTTATGTAGATAACCAGCCACTTTACTTTGCCGTTTTCCTTCTTGATAATAATCTCGCGAACCTTAAGTTCAGGCGTTTTGGCTTTATACAGCAGCAGGCTGTCGCCGGTGGCTATAGAGTAGCTATTTTTCCAGGCGGGCCGGTTAATATCGGCGCCTATAAAGGTGTCCAGTTCCTGGCCCCAATTTTCAATTTTTACTTTTTGGGTTTCGGTTACGCCGTTATGTTTTACCGTTTTTAAAACATAAGGGTTCAGTCTTTTAAGGCGGGTGGTATCGGCAGTGAAATAGCCTTTAATATCAAAATATTTCAAGGTGCCGCCTGTTTCGGCCGGCTTACAGGCAAAACTGCCCGCTAAAAGGCAGCCTGCCAAAGCAGTAACAGTAAGCAATTTTAACTTACACCAATACATTGCCGCCCATTTGTTCAGGAATCGCTATCCCTAAAATTTTTAATATGGTTGGTGCAATATCGCCCAGCTTACCGTCTTTAACCTGTGTTACGTCGTCATCAATAACAATACATGGTACCAGGTTGGTGGTGTGTGCAGTGTTTGGTGTTCCGTCATCGTTTATCATATAATCGGCGTTGCCGTGGTCGGCAATAATGATGAACGAGTAGCCGTTGGCTATGCCGGTTTCAACCACATCGCGGGTGCAGGCATCGGCAGTCTCGGCCGCCTTAACTACGGCGCTGAAAACACCGGTGTGGCCTACCATATCGGTATTGGCAAAGTTTAAAACAATGAAATCGGGCCAACCGCTTTTTAATTCGGGGATAATGGCATCGCGTATGCCTTCGGCGCTCATTTCAGGCTGCAAATCATAGGTTGCGACTTTGGGCGATGGCACCAGCAAGCGTTTTTCGTTAATAAACTCTTTTTCGCGACCGCCCGAAAAAAAGAAGGTAACGTGCGGATATTTTTCTGTTTCGGCAATACGGATCTGGTTTTTGCCGGCATCCTGCAAAACCTCGCCCAGCGTTTTCGAAAGGTCATCCTTAGTAAACACCACCTTTACGTTTTTAAAGGTTTCGTCATACGTAGTCATGGTGATATACTCCAGGTTCAGCGGGTGCATATTGTACTCGGGGAGTGCCTTTTGTGTTAAAGCAAGCGTAATTTCGCGGCCCCTGTCGGTCCGGAAGTTGAAGCAAAGCACTACATCGCCTTCTTTAATAACTGCCAGCGGCTGCCCATTTGCGCCGGTCTTTACGATCGGCTTAATAAATTCGTCGGTAACACCCTGCAGGTATGATTCTTTTATCGATTGAACAATATTATCGGTAAGCTGGCCCTGGCCGTTTACCATCAGGTCGTAAGCCAGCTTTACCCGCTCCCAACGGTTATCGCGGTCCATGGCATAATACCTGCCGATTGCCGAGGCAAGCTTTACGTTAGTATTTTCAATATAGTCCTCAAGGTCGGAAATAAAACCTTCGCCCGATTTTGGGTCGGTATCCCTGCCATCTAAAAAAGCATGGATAAATACTTTATCCAGGTTGTAAACTGCTGCTGCGTCGCACAAGCCTTTTACGTGTTTTATATGTGAATGTACACCACCATCAGACACGAGACC
>JBDUDE010000704.1:0-9792 GCA_040003105.1 Mucilaginibacter sp.
CCTTTCCAAACGCGAAAGAATGGCAATGATTGAACGCGGAATGGACCCACGCCGGTACAAGTCACAATCGGCGCCTTTTCAAACTTTAAAATGGGGTTTATTACTAATTGGTGCAGGTTTGGGTTTATTTCTCGCCTTCCTGTTAGACAATACTGCATTTAGCAAAATGAGGGGCGAATTTAATGACAATCCCAATGTAGCCATATATTTCGCATTGATTGCCATATTTGGCGGCTTAGGCTTGTTCCTCTCATTCCTGATGGAAAAAAAGGAAGCAGATAAATATGCTAAGAATAAGTTAGAGGAGTAAATTTGGCCCGGAAGTCCGAAAGAAAAAGCTCGTAGCGATAGGTTAACCCTTATCGCTACAATGCGTTTAAAAACCTTCGAACTTTCCAACATTACAACTTTTCAACAAGTAGCCAACTTACAAATATCTTTCCCTCAAAATATTCCAGTGATGCTGTTCGTGCCCGGCAATCATGTAGGCATAGGCCCTTGGCGAAAAAGGGCTGCCGCTGGCAATCCCGGTTTGTTTGGATTGTGCATCCGTCATGTTACGGAACAGGAATAAACTACATTCGCGTACGGTCTTCAATTCATTTGCAAGGTCTTCGAGCGGGCGGCTGTTAAAGGTCGCCTGCTTCATATAAACATCCTGGTCAAAGCCCGGCAGGGTAACCGATTCGTGCGAGAATACCAGCGACCGGTAAGCAAAAATCCTCTCCGTATCGGCCATGTGCCCAACAATTTGCTTAATGGTCCACTTGCCCTCGGCATAGGCATACATGGCTTTGTCGGCCAGGCTCATAAATAATTTATGGCTTTCGTCTTTTTGGCGTTCAAGGATTTCAATTATTGGGTCGCTGCCTACAAGGTTTACATACCTTGCGGCAAACTCAGAATACTCATCAGGATTTGGTCTGCTTATCATGTCGTACATTTTTTAAGATAATTCTGAACGTTGTGCCTTTCCCCAGCTCCGAATCCTTCACAAATATTTGTCCGTTATGATAGTTCTCTATCATCCGCTTGGTTAATGACAGGCCCAGGCCCCAACCCCGCTTGCGCGTAGTATACCCCGGCTGAAACACGGTATCGAATTTTGAACGCGGTATGCCTTTGCCAGTATCGGTTACATCAATAAATACCTGCTTTTTTATTTTATTGCCCGATATGTCTACATGTATCGAGCCCTTGCCCTCAATAGCATTTACTGCATTTTTAAGCAGGTTCTCCAGCACCCAATCAAACAGGGGAATATTTACGCCCGCCTGTAAATGCGGATTGCCGGTTAATTGAAAGGAGATATTTTTGCTAACGCGAACTTTAAAGTAGTCCACAAAATCTTTCACCACCTCGTAAACCTTGTGTTCTTCCAATTTAGGAGTCGAACCGATTTTCGAAAAACGATCGGCAACAATTTCAAGCCGTTTTACATCGTTTTCCATTTCAGCAATCAGGGTGTCGCCTTCGGCGTTATATTTTTCCTTCATCAGCTCAATCCAGGCCATTAATGAGGATATAGGCGTACCTAACTGGTGAGCGGTTTCTTTTGCAAGCCCCACCCAAACCTGGTCTTGTTCCGATTTACGCGACGAACTGAAAGCGGTGTATGCCATCAGTAAAAATATAGCAATTACCGAAAGCTGTATATAGGGGAAAAACTTTAGCTGGGTGAGCAAGAAGCTATCTTTATAGTAAACCAGCCATTGCACATTATAAACCTTGTATTTTATGGGCGCATGCTGGTCCTGCATATAAGCAAGTTCGCGCTTAAAATATTCAGGGTCGTAAGTAAGCCCTTTTTTGCCTTCAGCAGCCAGTTTTATATGTGTTTTGGTAGGGTCAAGTCCGCGTGTAAACTGCACTTCGCCTTTGGCATCGGTTACAATAGCGGGTACACTCAGGCTATCGCGAACTGAAACTACATAGCCCAAAAAATCATCATCATCTGCCATCAGCAAATGCTTCATGCTCAGCGCCCATACTTCGGCCCGGGTACGTTCAGAGCGGGCAATATTGCGCGCCAAATAACTGGTATACAGCAACGATCCGCTGGCAATAACCACCGCAAAGGTAAGTAGCGAATATTTCCAGCGTTTTTTTTGTTGGTATGGATTCATGTTTTAAGAAGTCCGAAAGTCGGAAAAGTCCGGAAGTCCGAAAGACAAACGCGGGAATAGCGACATTCTTATACTGTGCCAAAATACGGATTTAGTCCGAGAGTGCGTAGGGGCCACGTTGCCTAAATTGGCAACCTATGCTGTTTCACACTCCAAACCTTATCCACCCATCACCTTCATATCCGAAAGCAAATTGTTTAGGATTGATAATTTCCGCTAAAATCTCTATCGAATCAACTATCCTGGGGCCGGGGCGGTTAAAATATTGGTTACCGTCAGCAATGTAAACGCGGTTATTTTTAACGGCGTTCATTTCGTTAAAACCGGGCAGCTGTAATATAATATCAACTTCTTTTAAGGTGCGTTCGATGGAGAAGCCGCAGGGCATTATCAAAATTATTTCAGGATTTTGCAGGCGGATGTTCTCCCATTGCACATACGGCGAATGTTTGCCTGCCTCGGTTAAAATATTGGTGCCGCCGGCAATGCGTACCAGTTCAGGTATCCAGTTGCCGGATAGCATCATCGGTTCAAGCCATTCAATACAGGCTACGGTTGGCCTGCTATCGCTGAATTTCAATTTATGGCGGATGATGTCGACGCGTTCCTGTAAATCTTCAACTACCCGTTCGCCTTCGGCAGGTACGTTTAATGCCTCGGCTACTGTTTTTATATCATTAAAAATATCATCCAGGCTATTGGGTTGCAGCGAGACGATGCGGGCATCGTTGTCCAAATAATTTGCCAGGGCTTCTTCAACTTCTGTTAATGATACCGCGCAAACCTCGCATTGTGCCTGGGTTATTACCACATCGGGCGCCAGTTCTTTTACCACATCACGCTTTACCGTATAAACCGATAAGGCGTCAGCCAGAATTTCTTTCACCTTCACATCAATAGCGGCACTGCTTAAATTATCGGGGAAATTGGCTTCCGAGCATACCGGCAATTGTTTAACGGATGCCGGGAAATCGCACTCGTGCGAGCGGCCCACCAGGTTTCGCTCAAGGCCCAGCATGCATACTATTTCGGTTGCTGACGGGATTAAGGAAATTATTTTTAACGCACTCATATTTTAATGCGCTAAGGTAAGGAATGTAAATATAAAGGGGATGTAATTAAACGCCAAAAGCGATTTCCATGACCCCATAGTGTACCCCATTTTTATTAAGGGTGTTTCCTGGATTTTCAGCACAAATTATTCCTTAACAGCAGGTTGATAAAGTACCATAAACCAGCCTTATATCAACTCACGTCAAATAAGCATGAACCCGTTCCCTGTAGCGCAATGAAAGGGCGGCAGGCAAGCCTTGTCGGCCTAAACAAGCAAAATCCCGACAGCATGGCACCAATTGAACTAATAGCCTGTTGCATTTTTATTAAAAACCTCCTGTAAATCCATTCGAAAAATATCAATATTATAAAATTCATGCCTTAAGCCTTGTTTTTTATAAACGAATAGCCGCATCGGGTAAACAAATAATAAAAATTATTTTTTTAAACAGATTATAGGCCACCGGGTTCTATATTTAAACAATTGTTTGCTTAAATTGAGCCAATAAATTCTGCCTATGAGAGTTTTTCACCTAAGTGCCGAGTGTTACCCCGTTGCTAAAGTTGGCGGCCTTGCCGATGTTGTGGGCGCGTTGCCCAAATATCAAAACCAGGCCGGTCACCAGGCTGCCGTAGTAATGCCTTATTACGACCGCAAATTTGTGCAGGAAAACGAGTTCGATACCGTTTTTGTAAGTTCGACCCTGCTGGGTACACGCCGTTTATTTTTCGAGATATTAAAGGAAAAAACCGATAAGCTGGGTTTTGAGCTTTATTTAGTGAAGATACCGGGACTTATTGACCGTACTGAAATTTACAGCTATCCCGACGAAACTGAGCAATTCATCGCTTTCCAGATAGCTTTTTTAGATTGGATAAGCTATTCGCAGCAATCGCCCGATTTGATTCACTGTCACGACCATCATTCGGGCCTGGTGCCATTCCTGCTGCAACATTCAAGATTATATACCCGGCTGGCCGCCACGCCAACCGTATTTACCATCCACAACGGGCAATATCATGGCGCCTTCGGCTGGGACAAGCTTTCCTATCTTCCCGAGATTGATCTATCAAAAACCGGGTTGCTGGATTGGGCCGGAGCCATAAATCCGCTTGCCTGTGCTGTTAAATGCTGTTGGCGTTACACGACGGTTTCCCCTACTTATTTGGAGGAGCTTACCATTAACTCAAACGGCCTTGAGTTTTTATTTTATTTGGAGCATGGTAAAGGCGTAGGCATCCTCAACGGTATTGATACGGCGGTATGGAACCCGAAAACCGACCCGATGCTTCCTTCAAAATTCACCGGCAATACTTTTCAAAAAGGTAAACAGGCAAATAAGGAAGTATTATGTACCAGGTTCAACCTGTCGACAGATAAACCGCTGATTGCTTTTATCGGCCGGCTCGTTATTGAAAAAGGCGCCGACCTGGTTGCCACTGCTATGGAGGAGAGCTTTAACGAACACCCCAGCCAGTTTAATTTTTTAGTTTTAGGGGCAGGCGATAAAGAAACGGAAAAAGAATTGTTGCAGCTGCGCGATTTTTACAGCGAACAGTGCAACGTGTTTATTGGTTATGATGAAGCGTTGGCGCATACCATTTATGCCGGTGCTGACTTTTTGCTGATGCCATCTCGGGTGGAGCCATGCGGGCTAAACCAGCTATACTCGTTGCGTTACGGCACACTGCCAATGGTACGCAATACGGGCGGCCTGCACGATACCGTTATCGATTTTGGGGATGAAGGCGGTTACGGCATACGCTACAATAATGCCAGCGTTGAAGATATTTGCATGGCAGTTACCCGTGCAATAACACTTTATAATAACGACAAACAATTCCAGGCCCTGCGCAAGGTGATAATGGCCCTCGATTTTTCGTGGGACCGTTCAGCCGCAGCATATACAACCTTATACGAAAGCTTAAATCCAACTATATGACCTCTAAAGTAATTTGCATTGTTCTTGGCGGTGGCCAGGGCAGCCGTTTGGCCCCGTTAACCACAACCCGCTCAAAACCGGCTGTACCAATTGCCGGTAAATATCGCCTGGTTGATATTCCTATCTCCAATTGCTTGCACTCGGGCATCCATAGGATATACGTGTTAACGCAGTTTAACTCGGCATCGCTAAACAAGCACATAAAAAACACGTACCATTTCAGCAATTTTAGCGAGGCCTTTGTTGATATTCTGGCAGCTGAACAAACCCCGACAAACGTTGGCTGGTACCAGGGTACTGCCGATGCGGTAAGGCAAAGTTTGCACCATTTGGCTGTGCATGAGTTTGAATATGTGCTTATCCTGTCCGGCGACCAGTTGTACCAGATGGATTTTGAGCACATGATTGAGCAGCACATTGCAGCGCATGCTGATATTTCTATTGCTACCATACCCGTACACGCTAATGATGTGCCGGGTTTTGGCATATTGAAAACCGACGAGAAGAGCCTGGTAACATCGTTTATTGAAAAGCCAAAAAGCAATTTCGAGAGCTGGGCATCAGAAGTAAGCCCGCAAATGGAAGCCGAGGGGCGTGTTTACCTGGCATCGATGGGTATTTACATCTTCAACAAAAAATTACTTTACGAATTACTGGAAGGCAACGACCATACCGATTTTGGTAAGGAAATTATTCCGCAATCCATCAATAACCACACGGTATTGAGCTATCAATATGAAGGGTACTGGACAGACATTGGTACCATACCGTCGTTTTTTGAAGCCAACATTGGTTTAACTGACGATATCCCGCAGTTTAACCTGTTTGATAAGCACCCTATTTATACCCGTGCAAGGATGTTGCCACCCTCAAAAATGTCGGGTACGCATGTGGACAAGGTTATTGTTGCTGATGGCTGTATCATTAACGCCAGCCAGTTAACACGGTCGCTGATAGGCATCCGTACCCGCATTGGTTTTGAAAGCGTTATTGAAAACTGTTATGTAATGGGTAATGATAATTACCAGACGCTGGAGCAAATTACCGAATCGCACGAGAGCCAGGCGCCTATTATGGGTATTGGCGACCGGTGCCACATCCGTAACGCAATTATTGATAAAAACGCCTGCATTGGCGATGATGTTAAAATAAACGTAGGCGAGCCGCTTGCCAACGGCGATTACGGCGCTTATACCGTTCAGGATGGCATTGTGATCGTGAAAAAACGGGCGGTTATTGCAAACGGAACGGTGATTTGAGGAAAGTCCGAAAAGTCAGTAAAGACCGAAAGATTGTGACGTATAAAGCAAAAAAGCCAGGGGTTATTTCCTGGCTTTTTTTATGTTATAAGATTAAAAAATCTTTTCATTACGAGGCACGAACAATCGCGTACTATGCAAGCCCTTGCTGTAAACTGTGCGGTTGCCGCGCTCTCCCGATAGCTATTGGGACCTCGCTCGCAATGACAAGAGGGGTGTGTTTTTACAACTCCACACTCTCGCCGATTTTTGGCAGCTTAATGTTGATGCCTGCTTTTACAAACTTCGCCTCAGTTTCTGCAACATCAATTTTTATAACCGCAAAAGTGTCATAATGCATACCGATAACATTTTTGCAATTAATAAAACCGGTAGCTTTTATCGCATCGTCAACCCCCATTGTATAGTTATCGCCGATGGGCAGGTAGGCCCAATCCAGGTTTTCGTCGGCCAGTAGTTTCATATCATAGGTCAAAGCGGTATCACCGGCATAGTAAATGGCTTTCCCATCCACATATAACACAAAGCCGGCAGGGTTACCTCCTGGCGAACCATCGGGCAAGGTGCTTGAGTGTACAGCGTTCACCATTTTTACACGCCCAAATTCAAAGTTAAAGCCGCCGCCAATGTTCATGCCGTGCGCATTGTTTATGCCATGCTTGCCCAGCCAGTTGGCTATTTCGGCAATGCAGATTATTATGGCATCGCTGTTTTTTTGTATCGCCAGCAAATCGGCAACATGGTCACCGTGACCATGTGAAACCAGGATATAATCGGGTTTAAGGCTATGGATGTCAATATCTTTAGCCTCCGGGTTTGGCGTAATAAATGGGTCGAACAACAATTTTTTCCCGCCGGCTTCAAGCATAAAGGTTGATTGCCCGTAAAATGTAGTTTTCATAGGGTAAATATTTTATTAATGTAGGGATAGTTCAACGTTTAAAACAGCCCGCCCAATCCGCCAAACATATCTTTAGCCATGGCGCCCATTTCACTCTGGCTCACATTTTCGGCCTGCTCCATTGCCTTGTTTATGGCAACAACCAAAAGGTCTTCCAATTGCTCTTTATCGGCTTCCTTAAAAAAATCGTCGTCAATTGCTACCGACTGGATAACCTTGTTACCGTTGGCAGTCACGGTTATTTTTCCGCCCTCGGCAGTGCCGGTTACAGTTATAGCGTCTAATCTTTGTTTTACCTCGCCCGCCTTTTGCTGGGCCTGCATTAGTTTATCGAACATTGTGGTGTTGTTTTAATGTTGTAAGGTTGAAAAGTTGTAAGGTTGATTACGCAGAAATAAAGTTAACATTTCAACATTACAACCTTTCAACAAATTAGTCCTCACTCGTATCCCCGTTACCCTTATAAGCGCTTTTGCGTACGATGGGCATGCCTGCGGCATTAAACAGGTCGTCCAGTTTTAACAGGCTACCGTTGGAAAGGTTTGTGAGCAGCACAATAGTAATGTCGTCTTTGATATCGCGCAAATAAATGTGCCTGAAACCATGCCACCAACCGGTATGGTAAATAACCTGCTTGCCCGGCGCCTCAAAAATACGCCAGCCGTAACCATAGCTAAAGTGACCGTGAATCATTGGGTTGCGCGGAACGTATGCCGAATCCATGGTGGCTTGTTTCAGTAACCTGCCGCTGCGTAACGAGCGGTCGAAAAGCCAGAGGTCGCCAACGGTGCTGTACACGCCTTTGTCGCCCAGCGGACCATCCAAAAAGTTTTGAGCTACAGAATAGCGCCACTGCCCCCTGTCGTGCCCAACCACATCAACAGGTATTTTATCGTACACCGCTTTTGAATAGGCCGCGGTATGTTCCATGCCTGATGGTTTGAAAATGTGCGTCTTCACAAAATCGGCGTACGACTGTCCGGTTATCTTTTCAATTATACTACCAAGCACCATAAAGTTGGAGTTGTTGTATAAAAACCGGGCGTTGGGTTTATTAAAAGGGCGGGGTTTATACTGTGCAATCAGCGCCATTTCGTCGGCATTGCTAATCCCTTTGCGTTGCAGGCGGTGCTCGGCGCGGTACAAATCGTCGGTAAAATACACATAGTTCATCATACCCGAGCGGTGGGTAAGTAGCAGGCGGATGGTAACGCCATCATACGGAAAATCAGGAAAAAATTTCTTTACATCGTCGTCCAGTTTTAGTTTTCCCTGTTCCCACAGCATCAATATAGCAGTGGAAGTAATAGTTTTGGTAACCGATGCCAGCTCAAACTGCGAATTTATTTTCAGGCTGTCGCGATGCAGGTAATCGGCCCAGCCAATCGCTTTTTGGTATATTATTTTGCCGTGTTTGGCCACCAGCACGTTGCCGTTAAACCCACGCGTTTTATGCAGCATCTGCATCACGGCATCAATTTTTTTATCTGCGTCTTTCGGATTGTAAGCTAAAAAAGCTTTAGTATCAAACGGGGCCTCAGGGCCTGGTAGCGTGGCTGTTTTTTTATCGCTTTGTTTGGATGAGCACGATGTTAAGGAAGCCAGGGAGAAAGCAAATATTATAATGGGTATATATACTAATTTCATAAAGCAGATGTTCGCGTTTTAACGTGCAAAAGTCTGAAATTATACAGCAGTTATAAAGTAATGTTTTAAATATTTTTTCTTTAGTTAATCGCTCTTCCTAATTTTAGCAAATGAAATATATTAAATACCTTATAATATGCCTTTTTATAACTATAGCCTGCGGTAAAACATCGGCACAAAGCACCGATGATGCCCGCGCGCTGGTTAAAGAAGGTGTAAAGCTAAATGACGAAAAGAAGTATGCCGAAGCCATTGATAAATACCGGCAGGCTTTAAAAATTGATAGTGGCAGTTTGTTTGCAGCTTATCAATTGGCGTATTCGTTATTTTTATCGGATAAAGGAACCGAGGGTTTGCCCTGGCTTCAAAAAGTAATCACCGGCGATGAAAAGCTAAGGGCGGCAGCTTATGATTTGTCAGGATTGATATATTTTAAAAACAAACAATACGCCGAAGCGGAGCTAAAAGCCATAGAGGCCATTAAGCTTGACCCGAAACATGCCAGCACACAGCGCATGTATGCATTAGTAAGTTTCCACCAAAACAAACGCGCACAGGCATTGCTTGGTTTTTGCAGCTTTATTTTGTTAGAGCCCAACACCGCCCGCAGTGCTGAAGCTTATGGCAATATGGAGCATATTTTACAAGGGGGCAATTTGAAGCCCGAACCAGGCGAAGCGGCCTCGCAGGCCATAGAGGCCAGTACCAATACCCTTAACCAAACCATAACCAAGGCTGTTAGCGATTTTAGTAAGCGCAGATACGCGTCGGCCGGCGATTTGTTGACTGCTGAGCTAAAAGCAATATTTATGAATGTAGGCCAGCTCACCGAAAAGCAAACGGGTAACGATTTTTTCAGGAAA
>JBDUDE010000677.1:0-2912 GCA_040003105.1 Mucilaginibacter sp.
ATACCTATAAAAACGGGCAGCCCATTGTTGGCGACGACGGTCAATACGTGTTAACCGGATCGTCAAACTTTAATATTGGTAACACCAACCCAGATTGGACCGGTGGTATCAATAACAATTTCAGCTATAAAGGCTTCAATTTAAGCTTCCTTATCGATATCCGTCACGGCGGTTCGGTATTCTCAAATGACCTTGCCTACGGTTTAGCCGATGGTATTTACCCGCTTACTGCTTACACAAATGATTTGGGCAACCCGGTTCGTAATACAGTTGCAAACGGCGGCGGTTTCATTCGCCCCGGTGTTACTGCTGATGGCAAGCCGAATACAGTAAGAGTGTCAGGAAACAATTACGGCGATTTTGGTGACGGTGCCGGCTTACTGCCTTTAAAAGCATTTGTTTACGATGCAAGTTTTATAAAATTGCGCGAAGCTGTAATTGGCTATACGCTGCCTGACGGTGTAACCGGAAAACTTGGGCCTGTTAAAGAAGTAACTTTTCAGCTTATCGGCAGAAACTTATGGATCATCCATAAAAACCTGCCGTATGCCGACCCGGAAGATGGTTTATCAGCAGGTAACCTGCAAGGCATACAGGAAGGTGCATACCCAACTGTGCGTACCATTTCGTTTAACTTAAAACTACGTTTCTAATCATCACAGATATGAAAAAAACAGCATTGATTTTTGCAGCCTTGCTTACTTTAGGGGCCTGCAAAAAGGATTTGACAAGTTTAAATGTCGATCCGAAAAACCCGTCTACCGTGCCTTCCTACTCGTTATTTACCGAGGCTGAAAGGTTGTTAACCAATACGGTGACCTCACCAAGTGTTAATTTAAATATATTCAGGTTAATTGAACAGCAATGGACAGAAACCCAATATTTAAATGAAACCCAATACCAGCTAAGCTACCGTAAACAACCCGATGGCATCTGGACCGCCCTGTATACCAACACACTGCAAAATTTCGAAAAATCGAAACAAGCTATGGTTGTTGATGTGAAGGATGCCGGAACACTTAAAAATCAAACAGCTATTGCTGATATTTTGCAGGTGTATAGCTATTATTATTTAGTTACTACTTTCGGTAATATTCCATATTCTGAAGCTTTGGATATCAGCAAGCCATTCCCGAAATACGATGATGCTAAAACTGTATACGCAGCACTGCTAACCCGCCTTGATGCCGACATTGCAGCGCTGGATCCAAATTCAGGCAGCATAGGTGCAGCGGATATAATTTATGGTGGTGATGTAAACAAATGGAAAAAGTTTGCAAATACATTCAAGCTTAAAATGGGTATAACCATTGCCGATTCGGACCCCGCAAAAGCCAAAGCCACTGTTGAGGCTGCTGTTGCTGCGGGCGTATTTACATCTAATGATGACAATGCGCTGTTTCAGTACGTTGCAACCCCTCCAAATACCAACCCGGTTTGGGTTAACCTGGTACAAAGCCAAAGGCACGATTTTGTGGGCACAAGCCAGTTCATCGATTTGCTTAAGCCAAATACCCCTACGCAAGACCCAAGGCTTCCATATTTTTTTGCCAAAAGTGCGTCAAACAACATTTACGAAGGTGCAGACAATGGCTCAGGTGATGGTTCACTTGCATTTTCAGATTACTCGTTACCCGCAGGCCCGCTGTTAACGCCCGGCGCTATCGGAAACCTTACCAATCCTGATTTCCCCGGCTTGCTGTTAGACTATTCTGAAACAGAATTCAACCTTGCCGAAGCGGTTGCTCGTGGTTATGCTGTTGGTGGTACCATTCAGTCGCACTACATTGCCGCTATAAGCGCTTCTGTACTGTATTGGACAGGGGCTAACCCCACCGGCGCCTTCCTTTTGCAAACCAATATAGCATACGCTACCGCTCCGGGTACTACACCGCTTCAAAAAATTGCAGGCCAGGAGTACATTGCCCTTTATAACAGGGGATGGGATGCCTGGACTGTAAACAGGAGGCTGGACTACCCGGCATTGGTGCCGCCACCAAGCGCGTTTAGCGATTTCCCGGTAAGGTTTACCTACCCTATAAGCGAACAAAATGTTAACAAGCCAAATTACGATAAGGCATCTGCTGCCATTGGTGGCGATGTGGTAACTACAAAGCTTTTCTTTGATACCCATTAATTCGGCTCATCAAAGTTTTAATACTTCGTAAATCTTTCACCCCGGTTGTAAAAGCAACCGGGGTTTTTTTGTGTGCGCCCGGCATGGGCGCAAACTATAGGGTGTAAGTCCCGAATGCGCCTTGATAGTGGGAAGCGTTAACCAAAGGCAAGGGTGTCGCGGGTGACTGCGAATCTGAAGGAAGCCGGCGGTAAATCTCTGGCCTGACGAACAGGAAGCGGATCAGGCAGTCACGTTTGGGTGAGCTTGCACAACAAAGCAAAGCCCGAAACTATTCGAAAAGCGTGGCTGTAAATCCGACAGGTATATGGAGAGAAAGTTTGCGTTCTTACCCGGGGAGATCTGATGAACAGTGGACGGAGGGAGAAGCGCAGCCCGAAGGAGCAAGAGCCTGTAGCGATACAAAGCTTGTTTATCAGAAGTCAGCAGAGGCCATAGTACCTGAAAGGGGAAGGGCTGAATGTCGGAATAAAACGAAGGCATTAGACGTCGGGTTTGATACAGCAACGGCCGAACCACGTAAGAGAACTGCTTGTTTGAGGGTAGGCTGGAAGCCAAGAGTAGAAGACAAGAGGAGCCGAGTTAAAAGCTAAGACAACTAATAGAGACCGTTCTGTTGAGAAACAGCTACCATTATTCTGACAAACCGCCGTATGCCGAACGGCACGTACGGTGGTGTGAGAGGACAAGTAGGGAACTAATCCCTACTTTCCTACTCGATTATAGTGCAATCACAAACCATTATTAACCCAGGCTTTGTATAATGGCATCTGCA
>JBDUDE010000321.1:0-2912 GCA_040003105.1 Mucilaginibacter sp.
TCAAATACTTCCCAACTATCGGCATCCTCCTACCCATACCAAAGGCTTTTGGCGATACCCGTAATATAGGTGGTGTTTGATAGCGCTTATGCTCGGCAAGGTTCACCAGCCTTATCACCCGGCGAACAGTATGTTCATCATATCCCATCCTGATAATTTCGGCAGATGAGCGCCTGTCTTCTACATAAACTTGTAGTATCTTATCTAAAATATCGTATTCAGGCAACGAGTCGGTGTCTTTCTGGTCCGGCCTTAATTCGGCAGATGGTGGCTTGATAATAGAGTTTATGGGGATGATTTCCTTGTCTTTATTAATATGCCTGGCCAGTTCAAAAACCTGGGTTTTGTATACATCGCCGATAACGGAAATGCCGCCGCACATATCGCCATATAAAGTTCCGTAGCCAACTGCCGCCTCGCTTTTGTTTGATGTATTGAGCAGTATATACCCAAACTTATTACACATGGCCATCAACAGCACTGCCCGGCTGCGCGACTGGATATTTTCCTCAGCAATATTAAACGGCAAACCTTTAAATTGGGGGCTTAGCGCCGCTTCAAATGCATCAGTAACATTTTTTATGGCGATAGTCTCACTCAGGCAGCCCAGGTTGTTTACCAGGTCCTCGGCATCTTTAATGGAGTGGTCGCTCGAGAAATGGGAGGGAAGCAATACCGCCATTACATTCTTGGGCCCTAACGCCTCAGCAGCTAATGCACAAACCACGGCAGAGTCAATTCCGCCGGACAAACCTAAAATCGCCTGTTTAAATCCTGATTTATAGAAATAGTCGCGGATGCCCAAAATCAGGCCACGGTGTATCTGCTCAATATCGCTTTCGCGTTCGGCTTTCAGCGTGGTTGGGTGGTCGTAAGTTAAGGCGCCATTATCGCCCAGCGTATAATAGGCAAGGGTTTCCTCAAAATATGGAAGCTCATCAATTAGTTTTCCGGTATTATCAAATATCAGCGAGCCACCGTCAAAAATTAATTCAGTTTGGGCGCCAACATGGTTTACGTATAGTAAGGGGAGCTTGTACCGTTCGGCATTGTCGCTTAAAATGGCAATACGCTCTTCATCATGGTTGTACGCAAATGGCGATGCCGCAATGTTTATCATTACATCCGGGTTTTGCTGCATCAAAATATCCATTGGCCGGGTAACGTACAGCGGGTTTTCAATGGTGTTCCACAAGTCCTCGCAAATGGTTAGGGCAATGCGGTGCCCCTTAAAATCAATACAGCTAAACTCGGTAGCCGGCTCAAAATAGCGGTACTCATCAAAAATATCATAATTAGGTAATAGGGCCTTGTTGGCAATAGCCTTTACCTTACCTTCCTCAATAAAATAGGCCGAATTATTTAAATCCTTCCCTTCGGTGCGGTGGTTAGGCGTAGGCAGGCCTATAATACAGGCAATACCAAAACACTCTTTAGCAATTTCTTGTGCCGCTGTTTCGCACAGGCCGATAAACTCATCAAATTCCAGGAAATCGCGCGAAGGGTAGCCGCACACACAAAGTTCGGCAAATACTACCAGGTCCGCACCTGCTGCACGGGCCTTTTGTATATGGTCGATTATTTTGGCCGTATTCGATTCAAAGTTTCCTACGTGGTAATTAAGCTGAGCTAATGCAATCTTCATTATAAATTATTCCTGGTTAGATAGGTAACAAACGCTTTAATTCGGCCGTTTGCATATTTAAATGCAAATAAAAATTATTTTTGCTCAAAGCCCAAACAATGATTGTTTTAAACCCTAAAAAGCCTTTTTATTTGTTCGTTTTATTTGTTGCAGTTATCAGCGCGTGTAAAAGCAACAAAAAAGTTGATGTGAGCAATATACAACTCGAAGCCAAAATTGAGCGCTTCGACCAGGAATTTGACGCCATGCGTACAAAACCTATGGGTGCGCAGGCCGCTTACCTGCAACGCAAATATGGTGCATTTTACAATAATTTTTTGAGCACGATATTGCAGGAGCCCCGCATTAACACACAGGATACTTCTTATTTTGAACCCCTGCGCAAGGTTTTCGCCAACCAGGCTTACAAGGATTTAAAGAACGATATTGATTCTGTTTTTAAAGACGGCCTCGATAAGCAGAACGACGAACTAACAGATGCTTTTAAACGCATAAAGTATTATTTCCCCAAAAAGCAGCTCCCCCGGGTTTATAGCTATTATTCGGGGTTTTGGCTGCAAACAGCGGTGGGCGATGACTATGTTGGTATCGGGCTCGATTTGTTTTTAGGCGCCAATTCCCGTTTTTACCCTGCGCTTACCAATGCGTACCCCCATTATGTTTCGCAATTTTTTAATAAAGAGAATATAGTACCGCGCATTGTCGAAGGCATAGCCCGCGAGGATATGTTCCCCGAAAGCGACAGTAGCAAGACGCTGCTGTCCAAAATGGTGTATGGCGGCAAGATTATGTATTTTATGGACCAGGTGCTGCCAGATGTTGGCGACAGTACTAAAATTGGCTATACTACAGCGCAGATAAAGTGGTGTGAACAGTTTAAGGATAAAATATGGGCTTACATATTGGACGAGAATTTATTATATGAAACCGACTATCCTAAAATTCAGAAATACTTGAATCCGGCGCCTTTTACTCCCGGCCTGGGCGAAAAAAATGAGTCGGCCCCAAAGCTTGGCATCTGGACCGGTTGGCAAATTGTAAGGCAATACATGGATAAACACCCGGAAGTTACGTTGTCCGCACTAATGGCCAATAACGACGCGCAGACGATTTTGAACGAATCGAAATATAAGGGGAAGTAGAATGGGAAGTTTTAAGTTGGCACACTTCCCAACTGTGTCATTGCGAGCGAGGTACGAGCGCGGCAACCTCGTCGCTATGCATTGTTCGTCATGTTAGGCGACGAGGTTGCTTCGTCGTTCCTCCT
>JBDUDE010000052.1:0-2912 GCA_040003105.1 Mucilaginibacter sp.
CACCTTTTTTGTTGCCTAAATAAAATGGTACAATAGTATTAGTTGCTGATTAATGGATTGTTTAATTTAGGATGTTTATATTTTTTGAATATGATAAAACGAATATGCCTCCCCGCTATAATAATACTGATTCACACGTTTGCGTCCGCATCGCCCAAAAAAGATGCGCTCAAATTTTTCGGTGCCGATAACAGTCACATCCGCTATGTGGGCCGCGTTGATTTTTCAAACAAGCTGAAGCCGCGTATTTGGGCGCCGGGGGTTTATATACAGGCAAAATTTAAAGGCGCACATTGCGAAATTATTATAAACGATGAGGCGCTTGGCGGCAATAACCTTAATTATTTGGAGATTGTTATTGACGATAACAAACCTTATCGCATACAAACAACGGGGAAAGAAAATGTAATAAAGGTTCCGGAAGGGTTACCAGATGGCGAGCATACTATCCTTATATGTAAGGACACAGAATCAAACATTGGATACATTGATTTCATTGGCTTTAGGTGTGAACAGCTTTTACCGCTGGCGGCCCGGCCAAAACGAAAAATAGAATACTTCGGCGACTCGATTACCAGCGGCACCGGTATGGACCAATCGGTATTCCCTTGCGGCAAAGGGCAGTGGTACGACCAGCACAACGCTTACATGAGCTATGGCCCGCGCACCGCCCGCAATCTTGGTGCAGACTGGCAGCTTACCGCCCTGGCCGGTATTGGCCTTGTGCATAGCTGTTGCAATTTAAAAGTGGTGCTGCCGCAAATAGTGGATAAAACCTTTATCGTGTCCGATTCAATCATTTGGAACTTCAAAAATTACCAGCCCGATATGGTTACAATTTGTATAGGGCAAAATGACGGGCCGCAACAGGATTCGACTGTGTATTGCGGTACTTATGTAAAGCTGCTGACTGCCATGCGGCAACATTACCCTAAGGCCGATATCGTTTGTTTGAGCAGTCCCATGGCAGATGCAACTTTAACCGCGGTGTTACGTCGTTACTTAACCGGAGTTGTGGCGTATATGAATACCAATGGCGACAAAAAGGTGTCGAAATACTTTTTCTCACGCCAATACCACAATGGCTGCGGCGGTCACCCGGATATTGACGACCATAAGCTGATTGCGGATGAATTAACGGCGTATATTAAGCAGTTGAAGAATTGGTAGAGACGCAATACTTTGTGTCTCTTTCGTGCCATATATGGTTCGGAGACGCAAAGTATTGCGTATCTACAGGTTAATCTTTCTTGATAAAATTGCCGTTCTCGTCAAAAATCAGGTCTTTGCCCTTTATTTCGGCTTCGTACATGGTTTTGCCTGCGGCATCGGTTACTTTGCCGGCCTCTCTAATTTTTGCGCCGTTGTAATGCGCTTTAACGTATGGCGCAATGCTTTTAGGTAAATCGGTTATCGGGATTGCCTTTACAATTTCTATAAACGTACCGGTTGGCGTAAACATTACCGAATTGTCCTCGCCCGATTTGCCGCCCCAGTTGGCTTCGTAGTTGCCTTTTTCTTTTTCCCAGCTAACTTTGGCAGATTCGGGGTATTTTTTCATTAATGCCTCTTTAACTGCGGCAGGCAC
Source organism: Mucilaginibacter sp. (assembly GCA_040003105.1). Taxonomy (GTDB): domain Bacteria; phylum Bacteroidota; class Bacteroidia; order Sphingobacteriales; family Sphingobacteriaceae; genus Mucilaginibacter. The sequence continues at coordinate 1,589 of JBDUDE010000052.1, forward strand.
ATCTTTGGCTTTTAAATCCTGCGCCTTAAGACCGCCGGCGGCCAGCGCGATAGCAACAGCTAATACAAATGCTTTTTTCATAATTATTTGGTTTATTTTATCAATAATAGGCATCTAATCTGTAGAAAGACTGGTGAAAGGTTGTGGAAATTTGGGATGTGATTTTCTGCGGGAGACGCAAAGTATTGCGTCGCTACGATAAAAAAAGGCAAACACGGCTTATTATCGCTATCTTTATAAAAATCACCGTGCTCATGATCCTGTTCTCAAGAAGAAACTTACATTACTCCGATTATAAATGGACAGCCTACGCGCAAAACGACCCGCACGTTAACGGCAAGCCGGATGATACGCTTTTTAATAAAGAAGAAGGTAATGAGGTTGTTTACCTGATAAACAAACTGATGATTTTTTGGGATTACCGCTTTGCCAATACAGGCAACAAAATGGAAAAGCTTATCCGCGATAAACTGCCAGCCGAATTAACCAAACAGGAAGAAGTACAGGTTTGGTTAAAGGAAAATCTAAAGTTCTGACCGGGATTAAGCGGATTTGACAGATTTTTCCGCGATAAAGAAAGGAGCTGTGCAGACACAGCTCCTGGCGTATTCATAACTTTTCAATAAAAACCCCACTAATCCTTTAAATCCCGGTTACCAGGAGTTTCCCCACGGGTCTTTAATGTTATATTGTTTCAGCACATCCGCGGGTACGCCGTCCCATTTGCCCGGGGCATTGCCTACGTAGCCCAGGTCTTCGATACCTATTTTACTGGTGAAGAAGCCCGATGCCGTTAAATCGCGCATGCGGTTAAAAAATGATACACCCTGTGCCATTTCGGGCTTTGCCTTTTTGGGGTAAGCAATTTCGGTAACCATTTCGGTTTGCTGGCTACTGCTTGCATCAACAAATGTTTTGCCGTAGCGGTTTAAGCACTGCAAATCCAGCCAGCGCAAGCCGCCGCGCATTGGGGTTTGGTGGTCGGGCATATCTTTTACGATAAACTCGATAAATGCCGGAACTTTGGCATCAGATGCACTGCCCGAACGGGCATCTTTGGGGATGATAATATCGCCCAAAACCGTAATGGTAGCCATTTCGTGATCGGTAAAAAACTTGTCGGCATTAAGTTTTTTATCACGTTCTATTTCAAAGGGCTGGCGTCCGGCCTGGTCGGGTACGGCGCCGGCATCCTTGTTGTCTTCGGCTAACTTATTGTTATTTGGCTTGCAGGCCTCCAGCAACACCCCTGCCGAGAGTGTGCCTATGCCTAAAGCCTTTAATGATTCGCGTCTGTTCATGTTGTTATAACTGATTAAACGTT
>JBDUDE010000752.1:0-2903 GCA_040003105.1 Mucilaginibacter sp.
TAAAATCAAACATTTTAAAAAACGAAGGGTCGGTAAAGGCGGTGTTTTCTTCCTTTAAAAGTTTATCCTTATAAGTAAAAACGCTATTATAACTATTTGTTATTCGCACAGCGTTATTTACACCTGGCACTTCGCGCAGCGCATAAGTTGCAACCGGGCCCTGGGTATTATCCCAAATGCGTTTGCTGGTGCCGCTGCCCAAAAATGAATTTACCCGATAAATATTTTTACCATTTTTATGAAAAGAATCAAAACTTAATTCGTCCTGTACCCATAGCAAAATGAGCATACCAATAACCAGGCCCATAGTAAGCCCGGCAATATTGATAATAGAGTAAAACTTGTTTTTTACAAGATTTCGCCAGGCGATTTTTATATAGTTTTTTATCATCTATTAGTTCATTTGTTCAATGGTTCATTAGTTCATTGGTACCTGTCGCCGCTTCAACTAATCTCTGGTCTCTAATATCTAATCACTCCGAACGTAAGCTCTTTACCGGGTTTGCCAGCGATGCCTTTATTGATTGGAAACTTATCGTTATGGCTGCCACTAGTAAGGCAATAATACCGGCTAACAGGAATACCCACCATTGGATATCTATGCGGTAGGCAAAATCCTGTAACCATTTACTCATGGCGTACCAGGTAACCGGCATAGCTATTAGTGATGCGATTACAATCAGTTTTAAAAATTCTTTGGATAACATAAAGGTGATACTGCCCGACGAAGCGCCCAGTACTTTACGGATACCAATCTCTTTAACCCGCTGGCGTATCATAAACGCCGCTAAACCAAACAGGCCAAGGCTGGCAATAATTACTGCGATTACAGCAAACGAGACAAATATTTTGCCGGTACGTTCTTCTGCTTTATACAGTGAAGCAAATTTATCGTCAAGAAAAGAATAGCTGAATGGTTCACCGGAACTATATGTAGCCCATTGCGTTTTAATATCAGATATCAGTTTATGTACATCACGTGTTTTTACCCTGACGATAAGGTTACCAACCGGCTTGCCGATTGGCAGTATCATTAAAGGCGCTACTTTTTGCTTTGCCGATGTGGAATTAAAGTCTTTAACCACACCAACAATGGTATAATGGCGTTGGCCGGAACGGATAATAGTTTTACCGATCGGGTCTTCATTACCTATTCCTAAGTCGCGCACCGCTGCTTCGTTAATGATAACAGAAAGGGAGTCTGCAGGTGATGGCGGGTAAAAGTTGCGCCCTTTTACTATTTGCATGCCAAGCGTCGGTATGTATGAGCTTTCGACCCAGTAAATACCGGTAGATATTTCGGAGCGCGATCCTTTATCTGCTAATTCTTTTACGTAAATTACGGTCCCCCCTGCATTGTTATAGGTAGGAATATTGTCAGATATTGTCGCATTTACCACCCGGTTATCGCTTAGTAATTGCTGCCTCAAAGGCGCAATATTGTTACCAAGCACGTAGCCATCGTTTATCACCAGCACCTGGTCTTTGTTGTAACCTAGCTTTTTATTCTGCATATAATGCAGCTGTTGATAAACGACAAAGGTTGCTATAATCAATGATGTTGAAATAGCAAACTGGAACACAATCAAGCTGCTGCGTAAATTGCCCTTGCTTGCCTGCTGGCTGCCGCCATTACCTTTAAGTATCGAAATTATTTTAAATGATGATAAAAAGAATGCTGGATATATGCCTGCCGCTACACCTACCAACAGCGTAAGTAATACCGTTAGCAACAATGCTTTATAATTCAGAAAAAAGCCTATGGTAAACTGCTTGCCCGATACATCGTTAAAATATGGCAGCAGCAGGAAAACCATTGCAAATGCAAACAATGTAGCCAGCAGCGTAAGCATCACCGATTCGGTTAAGAATTGCGAAACGAGCTTGTTTTTTGCTGAGCCGAGCACTTTGCGGATGCCTATTTCTTTTGAGCGTTTGGCGGCGCTTGCTGTCGACAGGTTAGTAAAATTGATGCAGGCCAGCAGCAGTATAAATATGGCTAACGCACCAAATATGTAAATGTAATGAATGTCGCCATTGGGTTCGAACTCGAACCTGCCTGCGGAATGTAAATGGATGCTGGTAAGCGGTTGCAAAAAGAAAACAAATGTTTTTGCAGATTTGCGTGCTTCGGCCAGGCTTACGCCCATATCATGCTGAATTTCGGGCACTACGTTCCTGGCAACCAGTATAGGAAAACGAGCCTCCAGTTGTTTGGGGTCGGCGTTTTTATCGAGTAACAAGTAGGTATAAAAGCCAATATTACTCCAGCTTTGCCTTGTCGACGATTTAACATATGTTGACATACTGGTAAATATGTCAGCATGAAAGTGTGACTCATCGGGAATTTTATCAATTACGCCGGTTACATTAAAAACGACGCCGCCAATTGAAAGCGCTTTACCTATACCGGGTGAGTCGCCAAAGTACTTTTTTTCGATGGCTTTGGTTATCACAATTGAGTTAGGCGCGGCAAGGGCCGTTTTGCTATCTCCACTCAATAGAGGAATGGAGAATATCCGGAAGAAATTTGCTTCGGCGCCTATTATATTATTTTCTTTAAACTTTTTTGTTTCGTAGCCTACAAATGCCGGTGGGTTAGTGGTCAGCCGGGTATAGCCTAATACCTGCGGGAAAGCGCTTTTCATACCGGGCCCTACTGCAACATCCGGATTAGGAAAATCGGTGGTAGCATTACCGTTAATCGTGCGAAGTACCACACGGTAAAGCTGTTTGGCATTTTGTGAATATGTATCGTAGGTAAGTTCGCTATATAAGTAGGCACTTATAAGCATACAGCAGGTAAGTCCCACTGCCAACCCAAAAACATTAATAAACGAGAATACTTTGTTTCGGCTTAAATTCCGCCACGCGGTTTTTATAAAATTCTTTATCATGAGAGT
>JBDUDE010000913.1:0-9713 GCA_040003105.1 Mucilaginibacter sp.
CTGCAACTCAAAAAACAGTTGACGGCCCATCGGCTAAAGACTGGAGAGGTGGCCGCGGCGCTTACCAGAACATCATCCCTTCATCAACCGGTGCTGCTAAGGCAGTAGGTTTAGTGTTGCCTGAATTAAAAGGTAAATTAACAGGCATGTCGTTCCGTGTTCCGGTTGCCGACGTTTCTGTTGTTGACTTAACCGTTCGCCTTAAAAAATCTGCTACTTACGCTGACGTTAAAGCAGCCATGAAAGAAGCATCTGAAGGCTACTTAAAAGGGATTTTAGGCTACACTGAAGACGAAGTTGTATCTGAAGATTTTAAAGGCGATGCACGCACATCAATATTTGATGCAAAAGCAGGCATTGCTTTGAATGATAACTTCGTTAAAGTGGTATCATGGTATGATAACGAATGGGGTTACTCAAACAAACTGATTGACCTGGTTCAGGAATTAGGTAAATTATAATTAAAAATAATTCAAATAATGAAAGCCCCCGAGAAATCAGGGGGCTTTTCTTGTTTAAGCGATTGTATAATCCTGATCTCCCGGTTGAAGAGACCCGAAAACCCTTATGATATCACCTCAGCGGCACACTCTTTTGAATTTGGATACCCGGTACCTGTTGTTATCAAACAATATAGGCTATTGGTTATGTAATCTGTCCAGGCGCCTTCGCAAACATCGTAACACTCGTGGCAGGGAACCAGGCCGATGTGCGTGAAGCGAACCTTTGTTTTTCCATCTTCTTCAGTTATGTCGAAGCTGATTTTGGTGCCCACCCATTCGGTTTGGTCCTGGCTAAAGCTGAAATAGTTTTCAAGCACTTGCCATTCAACCTTTTCGTTGGGTGCAAGCGTTACCAGCCTCATTTTACAGCGATGGAGCTCTTTTGCACTGTAAGTAAATTCGTCGCCGATTTTTGAAGTCTCCCCCTCAATATTCTCCGACCACCATTTTTTGATATTTAAAATCGCGTCAAAAGTTTCGTTTGGCGTTTGGTTCACCAGTATGGTGGCTGTTAAATCCTGTTTATTCATGGTTATATTTTTTTGTGTCTATGGTTATTTTTTATCCGGCTGGCCTATCCCGGTTTGTATTAGCGGCAGCAGGCTTTTGGTTAGGTAGTGGTTCCAGCCGCCGGAGCATGCCTCAAAGCATTGAAACTGCGGCACCAGCCCGTCATGAGTAAATTGAAGCCTGGTTTTGCCATCCTGCTCCGAGATATCAAAAATCACTTTTGTGCCGGTCCATTCATCCATCTTGTCAACGAATGTAAGCTTGCTGTCGAGGGTGAGCCAAACTATCTTACTATCGGGCACCACTTCAATGAGCCTGTGTTTCGAGTAATGGATGTCGCCGTGGCGATAGCTGAATTCATCGTTTAGTTTTTCAGAATTGCCTTCCAGTTTCTCAGTCCACCACCCGCGTACATTACTAACGGCGTCGAACACTTCCCGCGGCGATTGGTCTACCAGGAAAGTAAAGGTTAAATTGTCGTTTTGCATAGTTATTTGTTGTTGTGATTTATACCGACAATGTTAGCGACTAACAACGTATTCGAAGAGGTGTAATTTAGACATTCTGACGGGTTGATTTGGACGCACATTACTTTATATATTTGTAAAAAAACTGACGATGAAACACATCACCATACTTGTTCCGGACGGGCCAAATAACATCAGCAGTATTGTTGGCGCCTATAAAGTATTAACCAGGGCCAACCAGTACGCACAGCAAACCGGCAAAAGGGCATTATACACTATTGAACTGGCCGGCCTTTCTAAAGAGGTGGAATATTTCGATGGCCTTTTCGCAGTCAGGCCGCACAAACATATTTCTGACATTCAGAAAACCGACCTGGTTATCATTCCATCGTTAAATCATAATTATGAACACGCCATTGGTGCTAACCGGGATATCATAGACTGGCTTATAACCCGGTATAAAAATGGTGCGGAAATAGCCAGTGTATGCACCGGAGCGTTCCTGCTGGCGGAAGCAGGTTTGCTTGAAGGTAAAACCTGCTCAACACATTGGGCAGTTGCCGAACAATTCAGGCTGATGTTTCCGGGTGTTAACCTGCAAACTGATAAACTCATTACCGACGAAAACGGCATTTACACCAACGGCGGCGCGTTCTCGTTCTTAAACCTGATTATTTACCTGGTTGAAAAGAAATTCGACCGAGAAACGGCCATTTATTGCTCGAAGGTTTTCCAGATAGAAATGGACAGGCAAAGCCAGTCGGCATTTATCATATTTAAAGGACAGAAGATGCATAGCGACGCCATGGTGAAAGAGGCGCAAACCTATATCGAAAACAACCTGCACGAAAAGATATCGGTAGAAGACCTGTCCATGAAGTTTGCAATTGGCCGGCGCAATTTCGACCGCAGGTTTATCAAGGCGACGGGTAATACCCCGCTCGAGTATTCGCAACGCGTAAAAATAGAATCGGCTAAAAAAATGTTCGAGGCCAGCCGCAAAACGGTGAACGAGGTTATGTACGAGGTTGGGTATTCTGATAATAAGGCCTTCAGAGAAGTGTTCCGTAAAATTACCGGCATGTCTCCTTTAGATTATCGCAGCAGGTACAATAAAGAGTCCATGGATTAAAGGCACAAAACCGGCCTCTACCCATTTAAAACACGACAAAAGCGCCCGGTAATTTTCCAGGCGCTTTGTCGTAAATATTAATTTATACCATCCAAAGGCTCAGCTATACCTACAAATATCACTACGCCATCGCCACCGGGGTTTGCAACGCCGTCGGTAAAAACGTCTACATACAGCGAAGGCTTCCAGTTATTTGCGCACCAAAGATTACCCGCGCGGTCAACTGATGTTGATGTAACGCGCATTAACGGCTGGTACGATGGCGGCATCTGATTTCCGTCTTTATCAAGCTGATGACCATACAGCGGATTCCCGTTTACCAGGCGTACTTCTTCGCCGGCGGTTGGTAATGTCATCAGTTTGGCATTCTCCCAGGTTTTATCGTCACTGTCAACAACGGTAATGGCAAAGGGGCCTGTCCATTCAATTGTTTTACCCGGAATATCCACGGCCTTTCTTTCGCCAAAACCGGTTATAAATTTCTTGCCGGTGGAATCTATCGTAATACCCCACGGGCCATAAATATTTTCGGTAAACTCATCTTCAAGTAACAACGTTTCGCCGTTAAGTTTTACCACACGCCCGCTGGTTATACCGCCCACATAAATACTTCCCCCGTTATCAAGCTGCGGCTGCCTCAATTCTTCAAAATTAGGTATTTGTGTAGGATTTTTGCCAACCCAGTTGCTTTCCCAATGTGCCACGTATTCAAGTTTGTCCTTGTTTTCTGATATTTTCACTTTATAAACGGTTGATGGTATTTTCCCTGCCGTACCGGCATTCGAAACTATACAGTTACCGCCCTTGTCAATAACCACACCAAACGTACCGTGGTATTCGCTTGGTCCGCTGCCGAAATCTTTATATGAAATGGCTTGATTTGGGTCGCCATTTAAATAGCAAACAACAGCACTGAACTCTCCAGGCACATCGTAAGTACTTGGTGCGGATGGGTCTTCCATCGGTGCCTGTGTGCCCCACGAGGCCATCCATAAATTGCCGCTGGGGTCGTAACACATGCCTTGTATCCTGCATATTTTGTTTGTAAAGCCGCCCGGCGGGCTAAGTACCTCGCCGTCTGATGAAAACACCGATATACTGCCCTTCACCGGGTTATAAATTTTGTTTCCCCACCCGTAATTACCGAATGCGATGGTACCGCCATCGGGGCTTACTGCTACCCCGAAGCCTGGCCCCAGTATACCTCCGCCCATTATTGGCGATATATCGGCCGGTGAGCCATCCGGGTTAAACACCATGCAGTGTGAGCCGGAGTTAGGTGTGCCTTGCCTGAAATTATTTGTAACCCAGGCTTTGTTATCTTTATCAAAAACAGTAAATGCAGTGCCAGCTATCAGGAAATTTTCTGAACCGGAGTTATTAACTTTAATAGCGAGTGTCCACTGATCAGGAATATTCGATACACCTTCGGGAAGTGTAAGCTGTTGCAGTGATGGATAATAGATCACCGGCATCGTATCAACCAGGTTATAAATATCCCGCACATTATCGAACGGGTGCTGAGCGACTGCAACCAATGCGTCCAGTGCCGATGCTGCATTCACCCCGTCGATAGTATTTACAAGGTTCAAAAAATCGGTGTACACGGCTTGATTAGTAAGCGTATAGTTTACCAGGTTTGCAAGGAAATTAAACGCAGCATAGCTGTTGGTTTCGCTGGCATTTGGTGACGATGAGATAACTTTTGAAATTTGCCCCGCAGTGTAGTAGAAATTATTTTTCATGGCATAAGCCACATTACGAAAATCTTTGCCGGCGGTTATAGATATCACGTCATCATTCATCAGCTTTATTCGCCTCGCAAAAGTATAAGCCGAAGCAACGGTCGACAGCGGGTTAAGCGCTATCGTATTGTCATTAGTATTAAACACGCCTAAAAAGTTAACATTCCGCTGGTTGGCCGGGTCGTTGTTATTTGGCGAGATATCAATTACAGCGCCATTATGTTTGTATTTCCAAACGCTGAAAACAGCATAAAAATAATCGCCATCATTAACGTCGAAAGTCAACTCCTTTTCTTGGTTTACAAGATCGAATGAACCATCATAAACGGTTTTTGAATCATTTTCGGTTATAGATTTAATTATAGCATTACAGGTAAGAATTTCTAAATTCCCATTACAAAAGAGGTTAAACTTAAAAGTTTTTGAAGTACTCATAGATAAGGTATTAAGTTTTAGCAACTAACAGGTGATCGCGGTAAACCACCCGTGGTTAATTGCAAGCTAATTTAAAAATTTATAGCGATATTTAAAAGTAACGAGCATATAACGAATACCCCTATAAGGAATAACCGGTGGTAAAACGCTGTTAATTTTATTATAATATAGGTGTAAACTAAACCGTTAAAACAAAACACGCCTATCTTAATTTATATAGTATGATATTATTTGCATTTGCAGGCAATATGGATGTTGGCAATTTTGCCAAAATTGTTCCGTCTGCCAAAAAAATAGGTGTAGCCAGGCTGCCCGGCTATAATTTCATATTTAATAAAACGGCCGACGACCAGTCGTCGAAGGCAAACATCCTGCAATCATCCGACCCGAACGATGCCGTTTGGGGAGTGCTTATCGAACTTGCCGATAGCGAAAAATCGAATTTTTTAAATGCCATGCCCTGGGCCGGCGATTATATGCTTACCCCGGTAACCTGTGTAACCGAAGCCGAAAAGATTTATGCCGCCGAAGCGTTTGTTGCCCTCCCGCATGCGGTAAATACCCACTTGCTGCCTTACGACTGGTATCACAAAAAAGTAATGCAGATGGCAAAAAATGCCGGTTTGCCTAAGTACTACATAGCCAAATTAACATTAATGCCCTATAAAGTTGACCCGGACGAGGAGCGGCGGCAGGAGGAGTTGGAAAAGTTAAAGTAATACATCAGTCATCACCTTCGTCCACCCGCTTAATAAATTTAATTACGCCATTCATAAACACCTTTTGGTCGTCCCACATGGCCAGGTGGCTGCCGTTGGGGCAATACAGGTACTTGCCTTTGGGTAGTTGGGTGCTCATCCATTTCATGTATTCGGGGTCCATGGTATCATATTTTGCACCTACGGTCAGGGTGGGTACGGTAATATTTTTTAATTCTTTGTTTACATCCCATTTTAACAGTCTGCCGCCGGTTTTAAATTCGCTGGGGCCCTGCATCATAACATAAATTTGTTCGTTTACATGTTTAAAGGCGCGCAGCACCGGGTCTGGCCATTCGGGCAGGCGGCACAGGTGTTTGTTATAATATTCCGAAAACACTAATGCCTGGTAAACCGAATCTTTATACATGCCTTTGTTCTCAAAAGCAGTAAGCGAGTCAACCAGCGATTTCCGCATCTGGCTGCGCAGTGTGCTGTTGTATTTTTCGTAGGCCGGCATGCTGGCCATCATGTTGCAAATTATTAGTCCTTTAAGGTTCTTCTGGTATTTAAGCGCGTATTGCATCGCCAAAATACCACCCCACGAATTGCCCAGCAGGTAAAAATTGGTGCTGTCCATATTTAAAGCTTTGCGTACCTGCTCCACTTCTTCAACAAAACGGGGTGTAGTCCACAGGCTGCTGTCGCGGGGCTGGTCGCTGTAGTACGAGCCGAGCTGGTCATATTCAACCATCTCAAAGCCTTCTTTTGGGAAAAAGCTTTCAAAGCATTCCATGTATTCGTGCGTCATGGCCGGGCCGCCGTGCAGCAGCAAGATTTTAATGCCCGGGTTATTGCCGAAGCGTTTTGTCCACACTTTAAACTTACCCACCGGGGTTTGTATGCTCACCATTTTAATACCGGCAACCTGCACGCCTGTATCAATTGGGGCAAAATAGCCCTTAACGGTGTAGTTGCTGGTTTGTGTGCAGGTTGTTAAACCGAGCGCGGCAACGGCAATTAGCAGGTATAGAATTTTTTTCATTATGAAGGAAATTGAATCACTAATATAAAGAGATTTGGTGTGATAAATAGTGAGGGGGAAATCATCACAGATGTTAAAAAGATGAAGCTGATGACGCAGACATTTTGTTTGATTGACCCTGTGTTTTTTATGATTGTTTATCGGTGATATTTTTTGAGCGGTATGATATGCTTATATTACTTTTTTGTTAAATTTAGTACATTGATTTTGGCACATTTAACCCCCGAGATGTATGAAATTTAAAGCCACCGGCTTTTTTGTTGTCCTGCTTTGTATTGCCTGCGTTGCATCGGCGCAAAAATTTGATATCCCGGCAAAAATATACCTGCATAATTACGACCCGTCGACCTTAATATGGATGGCTAAACCCGCTGCCAAATGGAGCGATGCCCTGCCGGTTGGAAACGGCCGCTTAGGCGCAATGGTATACGGCGGTTCCGGCGAAGAAACCATACAGCTAAATGAAGATACTTACTGGACGGGCGGCCCCTATTCTTCGGTAGTTAAGGGCGGCTATAAATATTTACCCGAAGTGCGCGACCTTGTTTTTAAAGGAAAACTGCGCGAGGCACAAACACTCTTTGGCCGCAAACTAATGGGTTATCCGGTTGAACAGCAGAAATATCAAAGCCTGGGCAATCTGGTGCTGTCGTTTAAAGATATGGGGGCTGTTAGCAATTATAAACGGTGGCTCGATTTGGAAACCGGCATTACCGGTGTTGAATATGAAAGCAACGGCATTACTTACCACAGGGATGTATTTTCGTCGGCGCCGGGGCAGGTTATAGCGATTAGATTAACAGCCAGCAAGCCCGGCAGCATTTCGTTTACGGCTAATTTGCGGGGCGTACGCAACCAGCAACACTCTGATTATGCAACCGACTATTTTAAAATGGATGCCCTTGGCGACAATGCACTGGTGCTTACGGGCAAATCGGCCGATTATTTGGGGGTGCCCGGCAAATTAAGATACGAAGCCAAACTAAAAGCCGTACCCGAAGGCGGGACAGTTAAAACAAACGGCGCCGATTTGATTGTTGAAAATGCCGATGCCATAACCTTGTATATTGTTGCCGCGACAAATTTTGTAAACTATAAAGACGTAAGCGCCGATGAGCACAAACGCGTTAGCGATTATTTTAAGGCAATTGAAAGCAAAACCTATAAAGATATAAAGGCGAATCACCTTGCCGATTATTATAAAATATTTAATAGGGTAAAATTGCAACTGCCCTCAACACCAAATGCCTGGCTGCCAACCGATGAGCGGCTACGGGAAAGCCGCGTAACCGCCTTCGACCCGCAATTGGCGGCGCTGGCCTATCAATTTGGGCGGTATGTGGTGATGTCGTCATCCCGCCCCGGCGCCCAGGCTGCCAATTTGCAAGGAATATGGAACAACGATATGAACCCCATGTGGGACTCTAAATACACCACCAATATTAACCTGCAGATGAATTACTGGCCGGTGGAGTCGGCAAACTTGCCGGAATGCGCGGAACCGTTAATCAGTTTTATGAAAAACATTACCGACCAGGGTACGCAGGTGGCTAAAGAGAATTATAACGCCCGCGGATGGGTGCTGCACCAAAATACCGATTTGTGGATGGCAGCAGCCCCCATGGATGGCCCAACCTGGGGCTCGTTTACTACAGGCGGCGCCTGGCTTTGCGATGCCCTGTGGGACCATTACCAATACACCGGCGACAAACAATACCTGCAGGATATTTACCCCGTTATAAAAGGCTCGGTTGATTTTTTTATGGATTACCTGATTGCCGACCCCGAAAAAAAGTGGCTGGTTACCAACCCGTCATCATCGCCCGAAAATTTTACGGGCAGCCCCGGCAACGGGCCATATTTTGACGAAACAACCGGCAGTATGGTACCGGGCACCACCATTTGTGCGGGCTCATCTGTCGATATGCAAATAATCACCGATTTGTTTACCAATTATGCAAAAGCCGCTGCAGCGTTGGGTAAAGATGCCGACTACGTTACTAAAGTAACCGCCGCCAAAAATAAGCTGCGCCCGCAGGTAATTGGAAAAGATGGTACTTTACAGGAATGGACTGAAGACTGGCCCCAAATAGAACAGCAGCATAGGCATATTTCGCCGCTGTATGGCTTGTACCCCGGCAATGTGTTTTCGGTAAAAAACACGCCCGACTTTGTCGACGCCATTAAGGCTACGCTTAACCAGCGTGGTGATGGTACCAGCGGCTGGTCGCGGGCATGGAAAACTGCCCTTTGGGCCAGGCTGGGCGACGGCGACCGGGCAAATGATATATTGAAAGGCTATTTTAAAGAGGAAGCGTTCCCCCAGCTTTTTGCCAAATGCAGCGGCGCCATGCAGGTTGACGGCACTATGGGTATGACTGCCGCAATCAGCGAAATGCTGGTACAATCAAACAACGGCGTTATAGAAATTTTGCCCGCCCTGCCAACTGAATGGAGTGTTGGCGAATTTAAAGGCGTTTGCACAATTGGCGCTTTCGAGCTTGATATTAAATGGCAGCGGAATAACCCAACATCAATCACTATCTTATCCAAACAGGGTAATTTATGCCACCTCAATTCGGCAGTTCAATTCAACATCAAATCAAACGGTAAAAAAATAAAAGCGGAGGTGCTAAAAGATGGCTCGATACAATTCCCGACAGTTGCGGGCGATGTTTACGAGCTAAGCGCAGTAAATTGAATTTTCACCGTAGAGGCACAATACTTTGTGTCTCCCGCGCAAATGTATTTCACGTGTGGTTTCAGAGACACAAAGTATTGTGTCTCTGAAAAAATCACATCAATTCGCTATCCTTTTTCTCGTGATAGGTTTTATAAGCCAGGTAATAAAAGAAAACCGACATAATCGCATTCAGCCCTAAACGGCTGTAATTTAATGCGGGGTAGGTTGTAATTGCCTGGTATATTACAAGGCCCAGGGCAAGCGTTCCGGCAATTATGTACAACACAAGGAATTTGGGATTCATGATTTAAAGTTACAAATTAAAACTTGTATGTTGTCATTATGTTTTAGCCGGTAGTTACAAACTCCATTAAAATACTGCGGCTTCCAGCTAACACGTTTGGAGTATTAATTGAAAGCCGGCAGCTATAATGTATTAGGAATTTCTTTATTGGTACGATTTTACGCTAGCGCTTTTGCCGGGTGCTTTTTCGG
>JBDUDE010000178.1:0-2890 GCA_040003105.1 Mucilaginibacter sp.
CTGTGCCTAAAAAAGGCGAAAAGGTTTTTGTAAAATCAACAGCTAATTTAAGTACCGGCGGCACTTCGGTTGATGTAACCGACCATGTGCACCCGCAAAATATTTTCATCTGTGAGCGTATTTCGAAAATCATCGGTTTGGACATTTGCGGCATCGATATTATGGCCGAAAACCTTACCGAACCGCTTACCGAAAATGGCGGCGTGGTTTTAGAGGTGAACGCCGCGCCGGGTTTCAGGATGCACATTGCACCAAGCGAGGGCCTGCCGCGCAACGTAGCCGGCCATGTGATAGATATGCTATACCCGCCGGGAAAATCAGCTCGTATTCCTATAATCTCCATAACGGGCACCAACGGCAAAACCACTACTACACGCCTGATAGCTCATATTGTTAAAAATAACGGGCATAGGGTTGGCTTTACCACGTCAGACGGGGTGTATGTACAAAACACCATGATGCTTAAAGGCGATACCACCGGCCCGGTAAGCGCTGAATTTATTTTAAAGGACCCAACGGTTGATTTTGCTGTGCTGGAGACTGCCCGTGGCGGTATTTTGCGCGCTGGTTTAGGCTTTGGTTTTTGCGACATAGGCGTGGTTACCAATATACAGGAAGACCACCTTGGCCTGGCCGATATCCACACGCTTGACGATCTCACCCGCGTTAAAGGTGTGGTGGTTGATGCCATTAAAAAAGATGGCTGGGCGGTGCTAAATGCCGACAACGAGTACTGTGTGCGCATGGGCAAAAACGCGCATTGCAAGGTGGCATACTTTAGTATGCACGAAAATAATCCGATTATTAAATCGCACTGCAAAAAGGGTGGCATAGCCTGTATTTACGAAAATGGCTTTATCACCATACAAAAAGGCGACTGGAAAATACGGGTGCAGCGCACTACGCTTATTCCAATTACATTCGGCGGCACCGTGCCGTTTATGATTGAAAACGTACTGGCTGCCACGCTGGCAACTTACCTGTACGACTTTAAAACCGACGACATCAAAATATCGCTCGAGACGTTTATCCCGTCAGCCGCGCAAACACCGGGCAGGATGAACATCTTTAATTTTAAAGACTTCCGTTTTATGATTGACTTTGCCCATAACCCGGCAGGTTTTCAAGGCATCAAGGCGTTTTTAGAGCATATAGACTCGCCATTAAAAATAGGCATCATAGCCGGCACCGGCGACAGACGCGACGAAGATATCCGCGAACTGGGCAAGCTATCCGCCCAAATGTTCGATTACATCATCCTGCGCCAGGAAAAACACCTGCGCGGCCGCACTGCCGAAAATATTGTGGGCTTGCTAATAGAAGGCATCAATTCGGTAGATAAAAATAAGACTTACGAGATTGTGCCGAATGAAATTGACGCCATCAAACATTCCATGAGCCTTGCCAGGCCGGGTACGTTTATAGTTGCTTTAAGTGATGTGATAGACAACGCGATTGAAACTGTACAGAATTACCAGGAGCAGGAGCGGAACGGGACGTTTAATATGTAGCAAAATTTCGGATGTCGAATTTTCGATTTCGGATTTTAAATGCGAGACGTAGACTTACGAAGTTTTTAAAACTTCGTAAGTCTTCCCGATACAACTATTTTAATGCCTTGCCCTTTTCTTCAACACTCCACCGGCGGCCTCTTTAATAGTGCTGGTAAACACAAATGCTTTGGCATCGATTTCGTAAACTACGTTACGGAGGCGCCTAACCTCCAGACGGGTTACTACGGTGAAGATAATATCCACCGGGGCGCTAACGTCAAAGCTGTCCTTTAAAAAGCCGCGCTCGCCTTTGTAGATGGTTATGCCGCGGCCAAGGGTCATTACCAGTTCGCGTTTTATCTGTTCGCTTTGGCCCGAAATTATAGTTACACCGGTGTATTCCTCCAGGCCCTCAATAACAAAACTGATGGTTTTTGAGGCGGTATAATACGTTAATATCGAGTACAGTGAAGTTGGCAGGCCCAGTTCGATAGCAGCTATCAGGAAGATAACAATGTTGATGCCTAATATAATTTCGCTGATGGTAAAAGCAATACGCTTACCAGTGTATAGCGCCAGCACTTCTATACCATCGAGCGCGCAGCCACCGCGTATGGCCAGCCCAACGCCTATCCCCATAAATACCCCTCCGAATATAGACGAGCCTCAGCGAACAGCTGCTCCGCGACAGCCCGACCCTCGCGCACGAACTCCGCCGCCAGTTCCAATAATTGCAAGGGCCGTCTTAACGGCATAGGTTTTGTTTATCTGGAACGCCCCCATGACGATAAAAGGGATATTGGCGATAACGATAACGTAAGCAATATTTAAGTGATAAAGCTCATGCAGCAGCAGCGATATACCGGTTACCCCGCCATCAAAAAACTTATTAGGTACCAAAAAACTTTTTAACGCAAAGCCGCAAAATAAAATGCCTATTGCTACATAAAAGGTGTCCTGTAACCAGGCTGGCAATTGTAATTTCTTCATTTATGATTTTACCTGTGCTTTAATGCGCCCTAAGTTAGCATCCTTTTTAGCTTGCCGCAAATTATTGGCGGTTTTGGTAAAATATTGATGATTTTCCATAAAAGCTACTTGTTTGCGGTTCCATTCATCCATATCACCGGCTGTGCCGAAAAATGAGTTCTCCAGGAACAATTGATTGGCTATGAATGAAAAATCATCACGGCCAAGATAATCCAAATCTGCATCGGCCAAAATTTCTTCCAAATGGGTTTGTGGCGATTGCGGCAAACGAGTGGCCATTATCATCCCGCAAATTTTATCGATTTCATCCTGGTCATAACCAAACTGCGGCAATGTTTCCCAGGCAATACGACATGATTCTTCTTCGTGCCCTGTTGCCTTAACTAAAAAACCGCTATCGTGATAAT
>JBDUDE010000330.1:0-2888 GCA_040003105.1 Mucilaginibacter sp.
TGGTTGGGAAATCATCGTGAGCGTCCCACATTTTATGGTTGATGTCCTTTGGTTTAACGGTTAATGATGCACCGCCCCGGGCATCAAAATTGATAGGGTATTCAAAATACTTCCGCCAAATAATTTGGTGGATGGAGTTGTAGTTTTTGAAGTAGAAAAGTTCGGGCAGGTTGTTTTTGATAAAAGCGGGGGTGTTTAAATAGTTTACATAGGTATTATTCTGCGGCGACATAAACTCGCCCAGCGAGGCGCACATAATTACGTATTTAGGGCAATGCTCTGGTATGAACTTAGACAGCATTAACTTTATATCGGTTATTTGTATTCCCCAGGATGCGAAATTATAATAGGAAGTATCAAGGTTTTGAGTTATCAAATCCGATTTTAGCTCGTACAACGTAATTGACGAGCCTATTGCCATAAGATTTACCTGTTTAATATGCTGCTTTTTTATATGCCGCATTTTCGCATCAAAAAGGCCCGAACTGGTAACAATTGGCGCAAAACCAAGGCGGAACAATATCCCGAACAAAATCAAAACCGGCAGCACAAACAACATTGCCTTAACCACGAATTTATTTAGCTGTCCCTTCTTCATCCTTTAAAATTTAAAATAAACAAAGTCGGTTATATTAGTTGCGCTGAATACCAGGATGAAGAGAACGAGGCCGTAGTAAATTACTACCCTTACCCCTGTTTTTTCGATGCCATCAATTTGCAGGGCATGTTCCTTATCGCGTTGTTTCCACTCAGCATAAAATAGTACTATGATGGCTAAGATTGCAGCGGCCATGTTTACCTTTTCGGTAATTACAAAGCTGTTGAAGAGCGATAGCGAAAATAACCGGCGGTAATAATCAAATGCCTGCGCCAGGCTATCGGCACGAAAAATAAGGAAAGTAAACATCAGCAGGATGAACATGCCGGCCATATTTAAAAATGTTTTAAAGCCGCTTTGCGTACCTTTTTTCTTTTTGTAAAGGGTGCCTTTTATTATCAACGGGATGTACAAACAGCCATTTAAAAAGCCAAAAAACACGAATGTCCAGTTGGCGCCATGCCATATGCCAATAAGGGTGAAATTTATCAATATGGCTAATACCAGTCCGTATTTGCCATAATCGCGAAAGTAAACGCTCAAGGGGGTAAACACATAATCAGTTAACCACGAGGTAAGCGAAATATGCCATCTTCGCCAAAGATCGGCAATATTTTGGGCGAAGAACGGGTAATTAAAATTGCGTGTAATTTTAAAACCCAACAGGCTTGCGAGGCCGATTGCCATATCGGAGTATCCCGAAAAATCGGCATAAACCTGTATGGTAAACAATGCCATGCTAAACAGCAATGCACTTGCAGGTAATGTTTGGTAATGGTTAAGCACATCGTTAGTAAACGCGGCGCAATTATCGGCGATTACAATTTTTTTGAACAGTCCCCACAAAATTTGCCGAAGGCCATCTGCTGCCTGGTTGTAATCAAATACCCTTTCTTTTTCCAGTTGAGGGATAAGTGTTTTCGGCCTGTCGATAGGTCCGGCAATCAGGCTTGGAAAAAATGCGACGTATGAACAAAACGTTACCAGGTTGGCTGTTGCCTGTATCTTTCCATTTTTAATATCCAGCAAATAACTGATGATGCGGAAGGTGTAAAAGCTTATCCCAAGCGGCAGGATGATGTTTAGGGTAACTACATTCACCTTTATATTAAACAGAGCAAAAGCGCCTGCCATCGACACGTCAAGAAAATTAAAATATTTAAAAAACACCAGGCAGCCAAGCCCCTGCAATAAGCCTGTCCACACCAAAAGGCTGCGGGATTTTTTATTATCGGTTTTGCCAATGCCGATGCCTAAAAAGTAGCTGATGATTGAGCTGAATATAAGCAGGAAGAGAAAGCGCCAGTCCCACCAGGCATAAAACACATAGCTGCCGGCTAATATTAAAAGGTTTTGAAATTTAAGGCTAACGCCAAACACATACCAGTACAACAGGAAAAACACGATAAAAAAACATGCAAATGGTATGGAAGCAAACAGCATCTGCGTTTATTTTGAGTTTAGCAATTCAATCAATCCGTACGACACATTCAGGAATGCCACCAGCCGGTTACCAAACAATACCGCAGGCTTTGGCCGCGAAATTAAAAATGCGCCTTCAGCCACCAGCCTGTTTACATCGGCAATTATGTCATCCACCTCGAAACAGATATGATAATAGGTGATGTTTTTTTTGACGAATGTCTCCACCTGTTTGCCGGCTATAAGCTCCATGTTAGTGCCATCGGCCAGGGTTAGCAAAACCAGCTCTGCATTTTGTTGTGCATCAAAAACTTTTTCGGTTTGTTTGGTGATGGTATGAATTTTAGAAATATTGGCTATTTCTTCATCAATGTTTTTGCAGGCAATACCTATGTGATGAAATTTCATGCTTATTTGCGCTAATCGCGACCAATCTAACAATATATTTAAGGTACGCCAATATATTCCTTTTGGTTGCCTTTTTCGTCATTTATCAAGCTACCGTGTACCCACATCTTTTCAGAACCCCATCGGGCAATGTCGATAGAAAAACCGCCCGATAGTTAATTCGTGCCGTAGGTACGAAACGTCACCGATTTGCATGATGAGCTTAAATAGTCCGTTAAGTATTGCACCTACGGCGCAAAAATGATGGGCGGACCGTTTTTCTACCGACCTATTGCACCTACGGCGCATCGACTTTGCGGCGACCACAGATATGGGTACAAAGTGCTTATTAAGGACAATCCCCCTGCATTTTTAAAATACATTACAATACACGCTATTACTGCCAATATAACTACAATCAGCAAAATAATTTTCGCGGCACTCCAGGGGCGTTTGCCGCTTACCTGGCCGGTGTAGCCAT
>JBDUDE010000292.1:0-9679 GCA_040003105.1 Mucilaginibacter sp.
AATTTTTTAATGGACACCTATCCTTTTGATACCAGCGGACTTACCAACGAAGAAATAGACAGTTACTACCGGTCGTACACTATTCTTAAATCAAAATTAAATTTAGAATTTACCGGCGAAATTGACTTTCACCTGGAATTATTCGAGGTCTTTAAAAATTATTTGGAAATCACCGTTCGCGATTCGTTTGTTATCAGGCAGGATAATAATAACGATTGCTATATCCTTTTTGTTGAAACTGAATCGCGCAACCATGACCATGGAAAAGTGTCAGGTAACCGCGCCCACCAGGTTTGGGCCCTTGCATTTTTGAAGGCCGATTTTGGCCGTATGCTTATCCGGCGCGAAACGCTGGCCGATAAAATCATTGAACTGGTACACCCGGTTGAGCTTGATTTTGCCGAAGACAAAGCTTTCAGCGATACGTTTTACGTGTTGGTTAATGACCATGAAAAGGCCCTAAAAGGTGTCGACCGGAGATTTCGCAATGCAGTTATGGACACCCGGCACGACCACTTTTTGATTGAAATTGTAGAGCATACACTGATAGCCGGCAATAATGAGCCGATATCAGCCGAAAAAACGCTGCACCTTGCAGAGTTTATAACAAGAATATGCTCACATTGCTGAAGATATAAACTCCAAAATTTTGTCCTCATCACAGTAAAATAAATTTCATAATTAAACCATATTTCAGCGCGAAATTTATTTAACTTACGCTCGCCTTAACCATAAGCAATTAATACCTAATCCATACACTTAAATTCAAAAACAATGAAAAAACTAACCAGGGAAGAACTGAAGAATGTAAAAGGCGGCTATGACCCTTTGCCGTCGGGATGTTTTTGCTTTATACCAGTAGCGATGCTGCCGGCTGGCGGACTTGATATCGATTGCAACTTGTATCAAAATCCTGAATTATATTGCCCGGCCGATCAGTTGGTGGGCTGCTGTTAAACATGATGTAACCTTGATTATGGTTAGCAATCCGGCCTGCTGTATTAAAGCAGCAGGCCTTTGTTATTATTACTCCGCCACTACCCTGTTCCTATCCACAGTAATAATATTCGGATTAGCATAATCGTTTTCAATTAAACCATCGCGCATACGCACAATACGGTGGGCATGCAGCGCAATATCTTCTTCGTGGGTAACTAATATGATGGTATTGCCTTTGGCATGTATGTCTTCTATCAGCCCCATTATCTCTATAGATGTCTTGGTATCAAGGTTACCTGTAGGCTCATCGGCCAATATGATGGATGGGTTGTTAATTAATGCACGGGCAACAGCTACACGCTGGCGCTGGCCGCCCGATAACTCGTTAGGCTTGTGGTCCATACGGTTACCAAGGCCTACGTTTTCCAGGGTCGCTTTTGCGCGGGCCCGCCTGTTTTCTTTGTTTACACCCGCATAAACCAGTGGCAGCGCCACGTTATCCAGCGCGGTATTACGCGGCAGCAGGTTAAATGTCTGGAAAACGAAACCAATTTCCGAGTTCCTCACTTCGGCAAGCTCGTTATCCGTCATGTGGCTAACATCGATGCCATTTAAAATATAAGTGCCTTTTGACGGAGTATCCAAACAACCCAATATATTCATCAGCGTTGATTTACCCGAACCCGAAGGGCCCATCAATGCAACAAATTCCCCCTTATTAATAGCTAACGAAACAGACTTTAGGGCATGAATTACTTCAGTACCAATAACATATTTACGCCCGATATCTGTAATACTAATAAGTGGTTGCATGTGTTTTTTGTGGTTTGACTGTAGCATGGCATGTTTTGTTACAGGGAAAGTCAGAAAAGTCGGAAAAGTCAGTAAAGTCGGAAAAGACAGAAAAGAATTTGGCAGGATTGCCCGGTAAGTTAAACTTATCAAAGCAATGCAGCGTCTTCCGGACTTTTCGGACTTTACTGACTTTCCGGACTATTCTATTTCTCTATCACTTTGGCCACCAAAAAATAATCGTCATCATGTTTAGGCGCATTCTGCAACGCCTCCTGGTGGGTTACCTGTTGCTTTACCACATCCTCGCGCAGCACGTTCACCTCATCCGTCATATAAACAAGCGGTTCAATACCCGATGTATCAATTTCGTTAAGTTTGGCCATAAAGTCCAATATCTTACTCATGTCCTTTATCATTTCTTCCGTTTCGCCGGGGCTAAGCTCAAGACGGGCAAGGTGGGCTATTTTATCAACGGTTTCTTTATCAATGGTCATGCTGTTGCTAGTTTCTGTTTAATAATCTCGTGTATCTCATCCCGCAGCGTATCCGCATCATCAACAGTTAAATGCGCCGTTTCAATCGGTTTGTGCACAAATATATCACAAATACCCGGCCTGCTGCCATATTCGTTGCCGTCATCCCACAAAACTTTCCAGGTATTGAGCGATGTTATGGGAATAACAGGCACCTTTAGCTCAATTGCCAGCCGGAAAGCCCCATTTTTAAAAGGATATAAAGTGGGCGGGTAATCGTCGGGGATGGTAGCTTCCGGGAAAATAACTACGCTTACGCCGTTTTTTATCCGTTCGGCGGCTGTTTTAAACGCGCGGAACGACGAAATTTTACTATCACGTTTAACGGTAATATCAATCGTCATGAAAAAGAAGCCCAGCACCAGGTTGCTTAATAGTTCCTCCTTACCAATAAAACAGTGATTATTTTTTGCCGCCAGGTTTATGGCCGAAACATCGAGGTTTGAGGTATGGTTGCCAACTATAATATAAGTGCGTTTCCAGTCTATATTCGTTTCAAAATCGACATTAAAAAATATCCCCGAAATAACGGTGCTGCAAAAAATGATAAACCGCCTCATACCATTGATATGTTTAAAACGGCTTTGCTTACGCGATAAAAAATATAAAATTGGCCAAACCAGCAGAAAAAACAACGCCACACTATACCTGTAAAAGTGTGTGTGGATCTTTTTTAACACGAGTTTCATGGTTGCCAAAAATAGGAAAAAAGTTGAGTCAATTTGAAGTCCGGAAGTCGGTAAAGACCGGAAGTCCGAAAGACGCTGCATCTTCATGCGAAACCCCTGTTTGTCCCGATAATTATCGTGAGAAATAGGGGCAACAAGGCACGTTTTCCAGACAGCGTTCCATTTTTCCGCGCACGGAACACCCGGAACGTTATGAAACACGCTCATTATCAAACATTTAGCACATGGCTTAAATTCTTACATTGAACCAACCTTAAATTAAAAAGTTTTGGAATGGCATTTCTGCTATTAGCAATAGCAATCAACTTTTCAGATCGCCCTGTAATATTGGTGATTCCTTCACCTCTATAATTGACGACAAAGTCAAATAAACTATCGCCGGGTAAACGTGCAGAAAAACCCGGGAAACGGATGTGGACAAGTGCCACTTTAAATCGTGTGGGGTAATTAAATATATCACAAAATAAGCCAGCAGCAACGCAGCTATTACCACCGCAGGAAGCATGCGGAACAATTTACGGCTGAGTATAAACACCACAAAAATTAAGATCAGGATATACAGGTAATAGTTGATCAGCGTTTTCACCCAGAATTCTAAAATAGTAGTATACCTGCCGACATCAGTTAGTACTGCCGAAATTGACGACAAATGCTTGTTATCAGCAGATACCAAATCATTAGCAGGGGCAAAAAACAGTTTGAATGAAACTATCACCAGGGTAGGAAGAATTAACCCGGAGAAATATTTTTTTAAAATGGCTACTTGCTTGTAATTGGCTGCGATGAAGCACAGCGAAAACAAAATATAAAATACCAGTCCTTCGTTTTTTACCCACGCACACGAAGCACCGATAAATCCCAGCAGCAGGGCCCTTTTATCGTCACCATTCCTGAGTTTATTGTATTGAACAAAAACCATTAAGATCAGCAACGCCAATAAAGTATCGGCGCACTGTGAAATAGCCAGCTCTTTAAAATTATTATCGACAACAAATATGGCCAGCGCTACGTACGGTAACCATTTAAGCCCTGCATCGCGCAGCGAAAAATAAGTATATAAAGGCACCGCTAACAATAAGCCATACGATAAAAGCAATGGCACAATCGGCGATAATTTGCCAATGCCGTTCCAAAAAAATGCGACTATCGACGGCAGCATTAACGGGTAATCAAGGTGCGAATAAGCCAAATCTTTTGAAAACATATGGCGCCATGATTCCGTTTGGTAAAGGAATTTGGCGTGCAGGTTCCAAATTGCCCATGCATCCCAACTGCCATATTTACCGGCGTACAGCAAAAAATAGCAGGTCAAAAAAAACACCGCAGCAAGCGCCCAGATATGATTGTTGTTTAATAACTTGAATCTGTATTTTTTTAAGAGATCTTTGTTAAAGTAGATATTCGTAAGGTTGATGATGGTAAGCAATATCAGCAATGCGGAAAACCCCAGGTTTAGCAGCAACATTAAATAATACAGGAAACTTAACGTTATTATAAGGGTAATTGCGGATGTTAGTATGGTTAAGGCCCGGCTATCACCTGCCGTAATTTTTTTTATGATGGCGTTCACCCCCACATATAACAACAGTACATTAATAAAAGTGATTATCAGCACCATATTAGTTGGCTTTAGTTATTAGCGATATCTGCCTGCCATTATCCTGGTTTTGCGTAATTACACGATAATGCTCGAAAGTTTTTATTGGTTTACTGTTAAATTGAATCAACAGTAAAGTATCCGGGTTTAGGCTGTTGATAATAACATGCGGTGCCGTAAGGTAGTACAGCTCAACAATTAATGTTGGATCGCTGGTATTGTCATAAAAGCCAACGGTGCAGTTTGGTTTGATGTATTTTTGAACCGGGGCTAGCTGCTTGCCCAACGTATCTATATCAAAGTCAATTTTATCAAGCAGGTATATTTTAGCAATAACCATCAACGGTATTACAACCATTAAAATAATTTTTATATAGCTTACTGTCTTGTTCATACCGTTGCAGTTACTATGCCTTCGCTCCCAATTTTTTCGGCAATTATATCGTAAACCTTGTCGCGCAAGGTGTCGGCATCGTCCACCGTCATGTTTGTTGTTTCTATGGGTTTATGTACGTAAATATTGCATACACCTGGCCGGGTGCCATGTTTTGTGCCGTCGTCCCACAGCTTACGCCAGGTATTTGCTGACGATACGGGGATGATCGGGATTTTATGCTCGATCGCCAGCCGGAATGGTCCATTTTTAAATTCGTGAAGGGTTGGCGGGTAATCGTCGCTTATTTTACCTTCGGGGAAAATGATAAGGGTTATGCCTTCCTGCAGTTTCTCTGTCGCTTTTTTAAAAGCCCGGTATGATGACATTTTGCTATCGCGATTTACGGGAATATCAACTGTTCGGAAAAACAACCCGGTTACTAAGGCGTCTTTTAGTTCTTCTTTACCCATAAAACAGCAGTTGGTGTTAGCCAATACACACATGGCTGAGATGTCGAGATTTGAGGTATGATTTGGGCAAACTATGTAAGTTTTGCTCCAGTCAATTGGCTCTTCGTACGTAAAACGGTAGAAGAAACCCACCAGCGCCGAGCTTATCATCGCCCAATACCTCCGAAATCGGTTCATATTGCGATACCGCCCCGGCTTAAGCGAAAAATACTTAAACAAGGGCCAAAAAACAAAGTACGATAAAGCTACACTAAGCACATACAGGTACACGTGCACCTTTTTTAATATCAATTTCATCTCCATCAAAAATATAAAAATTCCTTACTTTCGCGCCATGGAAACTGTTGTTAGTGGTATACGTTCAACCGGGAACTTACACCTTGGAAATTATTACGGGGCAATACAGAATTTTGTAAAAATGCAGCATGAATATAACTGCTATTTCTTTATTGCCGATTTACACTCGTTAACTACCCACCCCACCCCTGCCGACCTGCACGGAAACGTGAAACAGGTATTAGTAGAATATTTGGCTGCGGGCATTGACCCGGAGCGGGCTACTATTTACCTGCAATCGGATGTGCCGGAAACTTCGGAACTTTACCTTTTCCTCAATATGAATGCGTATGTGGGCGAACTTGAGCGGGCAACTTCGTTTAAAGACAAAGTGCGCGCAAACCCCGACAATGTTAACGCCGGACTGCTTACCTACCCGGTTTTAATGGCCGCCGATATTATATTACACCGCGCCACAAAAGTGCCTGTGGGTAAAGACCAGGAGCAACACCTGGAAATGGCGCGTACTTTTGGTAACCGATTTAACCGCCTATATAACCACGACTACTTCCCCGAGCCTTTCGCTTTTAACTTTAGCGAGAACCTGGTAAAGATACCCGGTCTGGACGGCAAAGGGAAAATGGGCAAATCAGAAGGTGAAGGCAACGCCGTTTATTTGTCTGATACCCCTGAAATCATCCGTAAAAAAGTAATGAAGGCGGTTACGGATGGCGGACCAACTGCCGACAACCAGGAAAAACCGGTAGAAATTCAAAACCTGTTCGATATTATCAAAGTGGTATCATCGGCCGATACCTACGAGCATTTCGACAACCTATACAATACCTGCCAGATACGTTACGGCGACCTTAAAAAGCAGCTTGCGGAAGATATAATTATAGCCACGGCACCAATCCGCGACAGGATCAAGGACATATCGCAGGATTCATCGTACCTGCGCCAGGTAGCACGCCATGGCGCCATAAAGGCTCGCGAAAGCGCGTCAAAAACTATTAAAGAAGTAAGAGAAATAATAGGATTCAGGAGTTTCTGATGAGTTCATAGTTGATGGTTCATAGTTCATGGCCGGAAAAATTTAACCTGACAGTTGATAGTTCATACTTCAAACTGTATATTAGGCGGAGTTTCATTCTGCGGGGCATGAGATCGGCACTAGGTATTTCTACCATGAACCATCAACTATGAACCATGAACTAAGAATGAACTATTAACCATGAACTAATATGCATATTGCTATTGTAGGAAACATAGGCGCCGGTAAAACCACCCTTACCGAATTACTGGCGAAAAATTACGGCTGGGACCCCTTATTTGAGGCGGTTGATAACAACCCCTACCTGGAAGATTTTTACAGCGATATGAAACGCTGGAGCTTTAACCTGCAGATATACTTTTTAAATGCCCGTTACCGCCAGATCATCGATATCCAAAAAAATGGCCACAACCTGATACAGGACCGCACAATTTACGAGGATGCCTACATTTTTGCAGAAAACCTGCACGATATGGGCCTGATGACCACCCGCGATTACGAAAACTACGCGGCTATATTCGACAACATCACCGAGTTTATAAAACCGCCCGATTTGTTGATCTATCTTAAAGCATCGGTACCAACCCTTGTAAATAACATCCAGCGCCGCGGCCGCGAATATGAAAGCGGCATCAGGCTTGACTATTTATCAAAGCTGAATGATAAGTATGATAAGTGGATAAAAGGCTACAAACTGGGCAAGCTGCTGATTATAGATAAAGACAACATCGATTTCGCCAACAATACTGAAGACCTGGCTACCATTGTACAGTTGGTTGAGCGGGAGTTGAACGGGTTGTTTTAGGCATGCCCAGGATCAGAATAAAATCCAATACCCAAATGCGCTCAATCATGAAAAGGAAACATTATTTGTTAGTTTCGATATTGTTTCTTTTTGTTAGTTGCGCACAAATTAATCACTCTTCAACCGACACAAAACAACTTGACTTAAGTGCATTCAAGATTTCGGTGCCTAAAAGCTGGACTTTCGATAATCCCGGCGAACAGGAAGATTCCTTTATTGGACGAATACTTGGCCCTGGAGTAATGTTAAGCTTCGATTGTAGTTCTCATGGATATGCTAACTCTTTAATAGAATCAGAAAAGCAATATCTTAATTTAATACGATACCAATTAATTATTCATCCGGAAAGCAGACCAGATACCGGGGCTGAAAGCAATAATAAATTGACTGATGACATAGCTAACGGTAAAACAAAGCAATCTCAAGGTATTGACACAACTGTTCAAATAGACAAGATTGACCTTAGTCGAATGTCCCAATTTCCTAAAGCAGACTATATTGCGAGGCTTAAAATTTCAGAAAAAATCAATTATGTTCCAATCACAATCCCCGCATTAATCAAAAGTCATCATATTTTGATTGACACCAATGGCGATTATATTACAAAAACTATCTGGCCGAAAGTTCCGGGCAAAGGGATGACAGGCGTCTATATTCATAGTCGTACAAGTGCCTTTAATTTTCAGATGAACGCTAATAATTTATCTTTGGCGAATCAGGAACAGGCATTGTCTGCTTTCAAAACCATAAAATTCAAATGAACATCCTCGGCATCATCCCCGCCCGCTACGCCTCTACCCGTTTCCCGGGTAAACCATTAGTTGATATTGCCGGCAAAAGCATGATCCAGCGGGTTTATGAGCAGGCAAAAAAATGCAGCCATCTTACCGAAGTAATTATCGCCACAGATGACACCCGCATCCATAACCACGTGCTCGCATTTGGCGGCGTTGCCATCATGACATCCGCCGACCATCAAAGCGGCACCGACCGCTGCGCAGAAGTGGCCCTGCAACACCCGCAGTACAACGTAATCATCAACATACAGGGCGACGAACCTTACATCGACCCGGAACAAATAACCAAGCTTGCTTTTTGTTTTAACGACGCTGATACACAAATTGCAACGTTGGTAAAAAAAGTCACAAACGAACAGGAATTATTTAATGTAAACTCGCCGAAGGTGGTTATCAATAAACTATCAGAAGCCGTATATTTTTCGCGCTCGCCACTCCCCCATATCCGCGGGCAGGAACAACAAAACTGGCTGAACCATTTTACTTATTTTAAACACATCGGCATTTATGGTTACCGCGCCGATGTTCTGCAGGAAATTACCAAATTGCCAGTTTCATCTCTTGAAAAAGCGGAAAGTTTGGAGCAATTGCGCTGGATTGAAAATGGCTATCGTGTTAAAGTTGCTGAAACGGAGTTGGAAACTTATGCAATAGATACGCCGGAAGATCTGGAAAAATTAGTTGAAAAATCGAAATTAGTTTAATAATACGTTTTCTTTTTTATGCTAATGAAATATCAGGATAGAGACCCAAAGGCCAAACCAACTGAAACTGAATCATGAAACTACTACTTAAAACCACAACTCTGTGTTTAATGATGACATTTTTAACCCGAGACCTAAAAGCGCAGGATAAAGACTATGTTATTACCATAAAAGGCGATACAGTAAAATGCAAAATAAAAAAACAGTTTTTGGGCGGTCTTAGATATAAGAATGACAAAATGATGGGTGCTGTAGATATTAGTACTGAAAACATTCGTGGCTATTTTCTGCACAAAGACAATACCTCCTGGCAGTCGGTGATAAACAACGAAGATAAGCATGAGAATGCTGACAGCACTAAACACGAGTTTATGGAGGTACTTGAAAAAGGCAAAATTTGGTTGTTCCAGGAAATTTGGTCAGAGACTTATGGAAGCATCGGCTATAACTATCAACGCAACTTATCGTCATCCGGTACCAATTGGTACGTATCAACAGGATCTGACACGGTAACTCAAATAAAAACAAATGCCGGATGGCTGGCAAAATCAAGAAAAGACAGAAAAAAGTATGTAGCCACATTGTTCAGCGACAATCAGGCAGTTTATAATAAGTTTATTGCAGAGGATGACTTTAGTTTTGAC
>JBDUDE010000039.1:0-2887 GCA_040003105.1 Mucilaginibacter sp.
GCTGCGCCACAATTAAACCGCGCTGTCCCTTACCAATAGGCGAGAACAGGTCCATGATACGGGTAGAGTAATTACCGGCGTCAGTAAACAGGCTCAATTTTTCAGAAGGGAACAATGGCGTTAAGTGGTCGAAAGGAACGCGGTCGCGCACTTCTGCAGGGATACGGCCGTTGATTGCTTCAACACGCACCAATGGGAAATACTTTTCACCTTCTTTTGGAGGGCGTATGCTGCCGCGCACGGTATCGCCGGTTTTGAGGCCGAATAATTTTATTTGCGACTGTGATACATAAATATCATCAGGAGAAGTTAAGTAGTTATAATCAGACGAGCGTAAAAAGCCGTAACCATCGGGCATAATTTCAAGTACGCCTTCGTTTACTATAACGTTGTCAAAATCAAGGTTGATAGCGGGCTCCTGGCTTTTTTGCTGGCTGGTTTGGTTATTAACGCGGCGCTCAAATTTTTGCGGGCGGCCTTCGGTAACAGTTTCGTCGTCTTTACCTTCACCATCGTCTGATTGTGATGCCGATACGTTTGGCATTACAGGTGTGGTGTTGCCATCTTCAGATTCGTCAACAGGTGTTTCGTCATCAGGCATTTCAAAAAGGTTGGTATCATCAAGCGGCACCTCAACACGTGGGGTATTGCTGTTTTTTATTACGCGGATACGTTTGCGCGTTTTTTCGCCGGCTTCGGCGGCAGGTGCAGGTGGCAAAACCGAGGCGTAATTGCTGGCAACGGTGTCGGCCTGCGCACGTGCCGCTTCAATTAGTTGTTCCTGTTCAACAATCCTGGTAACAAGGGCAGCTTTTCTAAGTTCATCAGCTTCGGCAATACCTAAATTTTTGGCAATTTCGCGTAACTCAGAAACGAGTTTGTCGTTCAATTCGTTTGTATCAAACATATTATGAATTATAATTCAAAGGGATTTTAATAATTTTTTGTAGTTGTATTTCTTGTCAATAGTACTCAAAGGAGTAGCGTTGTTTTACCGGGCAATTAAGCTGTCTGCCTGGTAACGGGCTTTAATGTATCAGCAAATTCTATTTATACTTTTATAAACGGAGATGTTTTGTTACGAAATAAATTAATTATGCAACTTTGTTATGCAACATCTAAACCCATGTAAATACTTGATAAAATAACGTGGAGTTTTAAATTGTTTCTTTAGTGCAAGAAAAATTCAACGGAAAACACTGCAATTTTAGTCATTTAATTTAAATTATCAAACTATTTGAAAAAATATACTTTATTGGGCAACACTTCGGCTAAAATTTAGTTTTTTTGGGTATTCAAATTAAAGCTGCCCATGATATCGCGCCAATACCTTATAGAACAGATAAAACGTAAAAAATCATTTTTATGTGTAGGGCTTGACACAGATGTCGAAAAAATCCCGGAATTTTTAAAAGATTACCCCGACCCGATATTTGAATTCAACAAACGGATCATCGATGCCACGCACGATTTATGCATCTCGTATAAGCCAAACGCTGCTTTTTATGAAAAGCACGGCGTAAAAGGCCTGCAAAGCTTAATTGCTACCTGGAAGTACCTGCCCAAAGAATGTTTAAACATCATCGATGCCAAGCGCGGTGATATGGGCAATACATCCGGTATGTACGCCAAAGCTTTTTTTGACGAAGCGGCAGGGGGGATGAGTTTTGATGCGATAACCTTGTCGCCATACATGGGGCATGATGCTGTATCGCCATATTTAGAATATAAAGATAAATGGGTAATTATACTGGCGTTGACCTCATCTGCCGGCAGTAAAGATTTTCAATACCTGACCACCGAACATGGTCTTTTATATGAAGCTGTAATACAAAAAGCCAACACCTGGGCCAACGCGGACCGGATTATGTATGTAGTTGGCGCCACCAAAAGCACAGAGTTTACCAATATCCGCAAATACGCCCCAGATAACTTCCTGCTGGTGCCCGGCGTAGGCGCACAGGGCGGCAACCTGGCCGAGGTTTGCCACTATGGAATGAACAAAGACTGCGGACTGATAGTAAATGCGTCACGTTCAATTATATACGCGTCAAACAGCGAAGACTTTGCTGAAGCAGCACGTGCCGAGGCAATGAAAATTCAACAGGAGATGCAGGTGGAGTTGGAAAAGGCGGGGGTGATTTAAGAGAGAATCAAGAAGTCAAGATGCAAGAATCAAGAGGAAAAGTCTGGAAGCGAAATTGTCTTTCGGACTTCCTGACTTTCCGTCTTTCGGACTTTCGGACTTTCTTACACTTCCAGCTTTCCTTCGATAGAATCATCCAAGGTTTTCCCGATAGCAGCCCCTGCCAGCATTTTTGCGAACGCAATTGTGTTACCGTGTTTATTGTCCCAATAGTAGCCTTCAATAGGTTCAACCTTAATTATCGAAATACGCGGGTCGTCCTCGCCTTCGGTAAACCAGGTTTTCATTAGAGGTTCCCAAAGTTGTTTGATTTTGTCTCTGTCCTCGTTAACCGAGGCAATACCATAAATATTTAGGAAATCGGAATGTGCCGAGCCCTGGAACAGGAGGTGCACAAAAGGGTCGTGCGATACTTCGTCGTTTTTATGGCTGTCGTTTGAGCTCAAAAACCAAAAGTTGCCTTCGTCGTCAATTTCCTGCACGGCCATAGGCCTGGTAGTAAGCGGGATACCTGTTTTAATGTTGGTGCAAAAAAAGCAGGTCTTGGTTTTGTTGGCAAGTTCTCTTATTTTTTCAATCGCTTCCGAACCGTTAAGGTTTTTTTCGTTTTCTTCGGGTTGTTGTTGATTAATGCTATCCATAACAAAATGTTTTTAATTGGTGATGTGTTATAATAACCAAATGGAAAAACTATTGTTTATGAATATTAACTTATTTGATAAAACATGTAGTTGTAAGAAA
>JBDUDE010000982.1:0-9674 GCA_040003105.1 Mucilaginibacter sp.
GCAGAGGACACACCCCTCCGCCCCTCTCAAGAGGGCAATCGCACGGGCCCGCACTTTTGGACCCGTTTTTTGTCTTGGCTCTCGGTTCTTGGCTCTTGATTCTAAATTACTGCGCCACCAACTTCAGCAACACCGCCCCATGCTTATTAACCTGCTGGTGATAGCTTTGCTTAAACACACCCACATCCTGTTTCTTCCATAAATCCCTTACAGCAATTTTACCAATCATGCCGATGGATGCGAAGGTAAAATCAATATCCTGTAATTGCTCGCCCAGGTTAAACAGCGCAACGTACATATCTTTGCTGCCCTGCACGTGCGAGTACCATATTGCTTTGCCATCTTTTTGATATAACTGCCTTGGGTTTTCGCCATGCTGGTTTACGGCGATTACTTCGGGATTGTTAAACAGGCTCAGCTCAAAAGGCCTGTTTTCGGGCAGGTTGCCGCCCAGCATTAAGGGCGAGCGGAATATGCTCCAGAACGTCATGTGCGTATATTCTTCGTCCTCGGTAAAGCGGCTGAAGCGCTCTTCGCCCACCGGACCGCGTTTGGATAGCTTGCCGATTTGTATCATGTCGCAATCAGGCCAATGGCCGGCTACGCCCACACCCTCCCATTGTTTGGCGTAGTTCATCATACCGGTTATTTCTTTCCAGTTATCCCAAAAATCATCAGCCATGCGCCACATGTTTGCGTTGCGCAGCAAGTGGTCGGTTTCGCCAACCGGTGTTGCGCCCGGCGACAAACTTAACACTATCGGGCGGCCACTGTGTTCAATAGCTTTATAATAACCTTCCACTTCGGGTTCGCTGTACGGCCGCGAAAGGTCATCTACCTTAATAAAATCAACACCCCATTCGGCATACAATTCCAGTATCGAGTTTAAATACTCCTGCGCACCGGGCTTTTTCATATTCAGCCCGTACATGTGGTTCATCCAGGGGCATTTTGAATTGGTATCGGCAATCATATCAGCCGTTATACCGTTGGTGCCCTTCACCGGCGATTTTGCCCACACCGCCTGCCGCGGGATACCGCGCATAACATGGATGCCAAATTTTAAGCCCAGGCCATGCACATATTCGGCCAGCGGACCAAAGCCCTTACCGCCAAATGCGGATGGGAATTTAGTAGGCTGCGGGCTTAACCGTCCCCATTTGTCCATAGTAAGCCACGGAACGTATGAGCCATCAGGCAGGCGTAGCTGGAAGGGGTTACCGATGTTGCTGCCCTGCGGGTTATCGTACGACCATAAAAAATCGACTACAATATATTGCCAGCCAACTTGTTTCAGGTTTTTGGCCATATAATCGGCGTTGGCTTTTACTTCGTCCTCGTGCACTGCCGAGCCAAAACAATTGTAGCTGTTCCAGCCCATTGGCGGGGTTAAGGCAACATTTTGTGCCGATAAGGGATTGGAGATTGACATTGAAGCGCCAACGAGCAGGGCGTATAGGTATTTCATCACAGTTTAAATTCGGTAAGTATATAATTAATTAAGGGTTTCTTCTTTTTCTTTACTGCGCAACTCAACAATATATTCCGACGGCAACATACCAAATTCTTCGCGAAAAACCTTGGCAAAATAGGCTGCATTATTGAAGCCCACCTCGTAGGCAACGCTGGCAATGCTCAGCTTGCTTTTCTCCAGCAACTGCACCGCCCGTTTTAAGCGGATGGTACGGATGCAATCAACGGGTGTTTTGCCGGTAAGCACCAAAAGTTTTTTATACAGCGATACCCGGCTAAGGTTCATGTTCCGGCTCATCTCCTCAACCGAGAAGTTTGGATTGGTGATGTTTTTTTCGATGCAGGCAAAAGCATTTTTCAAAAACTTCTCATCTTCTGATACCACTACAATACCAGATGCCTCTACTTCAACCTGTTTTTGATAAGTTTTCTGTATCCGCAGCAAGCTTTGAATTTTCGACAGCAGAATTTCAAAGTTAAATGGTTTAACAATATAATCGTTAGCACCGCTGTTAATGCCGGCAAGCTGATCTTCCTCGCTGGTTAGGGCGGTTAATAAAATAATAGGGATTTGCGCCGTGCGGCTGTCGCCTTTTATTTTTTTACATAGCTCAAGGCCGTTCATTTCGGGCATACTTATGTCGCTCACAATAAGTTTGGGGTGCAGGGCCAGGGCTTTTTGCCAGCCGTCCTTGCCATTTACCGCTTCAATAATATGGAAACTATGCTTTAAGTTATCTTTTAAGTAAAACCGTAAATCATCATTATCCTCTATCAATAAAATAGTGGCTTTTTTTGCCGAATTATTCATGTCCACGGCTACCGGTAAATCGGGGTATAAAGATTCTATAGGGCTTGGCACATCAGGCAGTGGTTCTTCATTTAAGTCGCCAACGGGCAGTTCAATAGTAAAGCAGGTGCCATATTCGGGCTCGCTTTCAATCTTAATATTACCGCCGTGCATCTTAACAAATTCTTTGGTTATTGATAAGCCTATGCCGCTGCCCTGGTTAAGCAGGCTCTCGGGCATATTATCCTGGAAAAACCGCTCAAAAATCTTTTCCTGGTTTTCGGCAGGTATGCCAATGCCCGTATCAATAACCTTTATCACCAGTATTTTTTCGTCTTGCGCAAAAACATCAGGGGCCAATAAATTTATCATTACGCTGATGTAACCACCAGATGGGGTGAATTTAAAAGCGTTCGAAAGCAGGTTGAATAATACCCTTTCGATTTTATCATAGTCGAAATTTGTGACGAACGCTGACACTTCGCTTTCAAACAAAAATTGTATCTGCTTTTGATGGGCCACATCGGTAAACGATGCCGAAACTTCTTTTATAAAATGGATAATATCACCCTTTTTCAGACTAAGTTTCAACTCATTGTACTCCATTTTACGAAAATCGAGCAACTGGTTTACCAGGTTAAGCAGGCGCTTCCCGTTCCGCTTTATCATCACCAGGTGATGCTGCTGCTCGGGCTTGTCAGTAGTCTTAATTAAATCATCTATTGGTGATAAAATCAATGACAATGGTGTGCGGAACTCATGGCTTACGTTGGTGAAGAACTTAATTTTCATCACATCAAGCTGGTGCATACGACGGGCTTCTTCGCGCTCGTTCTCAATTTGGCGCTCTTCTTCCAGCTTATCATGCTTAAGCCTGAATTCGTTCCGCAGCTTCATGATGCCCCTGCGGCGGATATAAAACAAAATGCAGCCGATAAGCACCACGTAAAACAGGTACGCAATCGGCGATTTCCACCATGGCGGCAGCACCTTTATATTCAGCGTTATAATACTGGCGTTATTGATATCGTTAATATTACTGGCGCGTACCTTAAATACATAGTCGCCGGCGTCAAGGTTGGTAAATGTTGCTTTGCGCAAGTTAGTTGGTACCGACAGCCATTGCTTGTCGAAATCTTCCAGCTTATACTGGAAAACAATTTTATCCGGGTTAAAATATTCTGTAGCGGCAAACTCTATGCTAAAATCGTTTTCGTTATGGTTCAGCGTTAAGTTCTTCGTGTCGGTAATAGAGCTTTTAAGCACCACGTTGCCTTTAATGGTATCGCCCACAGTTACGCTTTTATTGAACAGCTGAAAGTCAGTAAACAACAGCTGGGGCTTGTTTTTGGTTATGCTGATAGCCGAAGGATTGAAAATATTAAACCCGTGCGCACCGCCAAATATCATATCGCCATTGGGCCTTTTAATAGCGGCATAAGCATTAAACTCACGCCCCTGCAACCCGTCCGACTCATCAAATTTATTTATGCGGAAGGTGTATCCCCCACCAGCCTGCAACGCCGTAATGGCTGCCATGCCATTGGGTGTGCTGAGCCAAATTTTGCCGTTGTTATCTTCCAATATCTTCAATACATCATTGGCAGGCAAACCATTTGCTTCGTTGAGGTTGTAAAATTTATTTGTTTTGGGGTTTAATACGCTTAAACCATCTTTGGCGCCTATCCACATCAGGCCGCGGGTGTCCTGCAAAATGGTATTTACATCGTTGCCAATAAGGCTATTGGGGTTATTGGGCTGGTTTTTGAAATGCCGGGCTACAGTGCTGCCCCTGGCTATAAAGTCGATACCCTTATCGCGGCCTATCCAGATGTTTTTTTGCCGGTCTTCATATATAATTGCCGTGTAGTTTGACAGCATCTGGTAATTTGGGTGCTGAAAACTATTGGTAGCCCTGTCGTAAATATTGATTGCACCCGCAAACGTGCCTAACCACAGCTTTTGCGATGAGTCTTCTATAATGGTATACACCCTGTCGTCTGATATGCTGGAAGGATCGGTGTCGTTATGTTTATAATGAACGAACCTGCCGCCTTCAAGACGATCCAGTCCGCCAAAATATGTGCCAACCCAAAGCTTATGATCATGGTCTATACAAAGGCTTATCACCACATTGTTAGCAAGGCTGCTGGCGTCGGCGGGGTTATGCTTGTATTGGGTGTATGTTTTTGTGCCGGCATCGTAATAGATCAGTCCGCCGCCGTTGGTACCCATCCATAAGTTGCCTTTTCCATCATCTGCAAAGCAGTCCACATCCTCGTAAGGCAGGCTCCTGGCATCCGAAAGATAATGCCTTACCAGCGGAAACTGGATTATACTTTTGTGGTAATAGCTTATCCCCTGCTTAAAGGTACCTGCCCAAATTATGCCGATGTTGTCTTTGTAAAGCACCGTACTGTTACCCTGCAGCGATTTAGCATCATCCTCCTTATTTAATACATATTGTATGCTATTGTTGGCCGGGTTTATAATATTAATGCCGCCATGGTCGGTACCAATCCATGTTTTGTTGTCGTCGGCCTGTAAAATGCTATAAATAACATTGTAATTAAGCCTGGTGCTGCCGGTTTCGGTGCTGAAGTGGTCGAGTACACCGGTGGTAGTGCTGTAACGGTAAACGCCAAGCGGACTATCGGCGGCAAACAGCCACAAGTTGTTTTGGTTATCAATACTTGCCGAATACCTTTCGGGCTTGTTATTGTTGGCTTTTGATAATTTGCTTGTTTGGGCAACTATGGTGCTGGTACGGACGTCGAGTTTGTCAATTTCACCATCCGAGTAAACAAGCCACATAAATCTGCGCCCGTCTTCAACAACGTCTGTCACCGCATCGGAGTGTAAAATAGAAATTGAGTTATTACCGGCGCTGTTAAAAAAACTGGTGGTATTGATTTTCGGGTCATAGCAATATAAACCCTCGTTGTTGGTCAAAAACCAAAAATTACCCTGGTTGTCTTTTTTAATATTGGTCAGTTGGTCGGTCAACACTTTATATTTACCGAGTTCGCGGGTAATATCGTTCGAAAATTTTTCGGTGATTGCGTCGTATATGCTGAACCCGCTGTGGGTTTTTATCCAGAGCTTTTTGCCCGGGCCCTCAAAAATACCTGCAATGGCATTGTCCCCCAATGACCTTGGATCGTTTGCGCGGTGTTTAAATATTTTAAATTTATAGCCGTCGTACCGGTTTAACCCGCTTATGGTGCCAAACCACATAAAGCCGTCGGCATCTTTAAAAATGCTGCTTACCTGGTTTATCGACAGGCCGTTGGTAATATCCAGGTGCGAAAATTGATAAGTCGTGTTTTGTGCGTACAGGCAATGCTGCATCACTATAAACAGGATAACAATTTTGTAAAATTTGAAGCGCATCTTCTTATTGAGAGGCAAGAATCAAGAAATCAAGAGTCAAGATAACAGAAAAGCTGGTTCAAAGTTGTCCGGCATTTTTTCTTTATTTCTTACTTGTTATTCCTTTTCTTGATTCTTGACTCTTGATTTCTTGGTTCTTATTAATTGGTTCTAATTCTCTAATCTATGCAATAATTGTTAATATAACAGTAATTAGTTTTCAACTGCACATTACTTTGCATTTAAACATCAAATATCGCATTAAATACAGTTAAACCGCGTTTGCTGGGCGTAATAGGCTTATTTATTGGCTGCTGCTAACTGTATTGGTTGTAAAGTTAGGGGTTTGCGTGGCAGTTGGATGCGACAAATGTTAAATTTAATACCACAAATGTTACGGAATGATAAAAATGATAACGGCCTGATTTAGCGCAGGCCCAAAAGGTTCGATGTTATTATGTGCGAAAACCACGGGTATAAAGCCCCCTCTAAAATCTCCCACGGTTGGCTACCGTGTACCCACAAGTTTACTGGCCCCGATAGGGGTCAAATATTGGTAGAAAATTCATTAAAAATATTCTAAGTGCCGTAGGTACGTAACATTGTTCGCTTAGTAAGTGGACAACGCGCCGGCACATAGTTCGTTTGTTACGCACCTAAAGGAGCGAAAATCATCCCTTCCAATTACTTCTACCAATATTGGGCTCCTAACGGAGCCGCCTGTTAAACCGTCGCACAAGATGTGGGCACACGGGGGCCCGGTTGGGGAAACTTTAACTTCGCCGCCTTTAACAGCCTGCTTTATATAAAAACCTTCCCCGATGTATAGGTTTCCCGAAATTCGCGGGGTACACATTGTTTTTTGCGCTTAAAAGCACGGTTAAAATTCGAGATGTTGTTGAAGCCGCATTTATAGGCGATAAGCGCAATGGTATAATTGGTATCAACCAGCATACGCGATGCATGGCCCAGCCTTATTTCGTTAATGGTATCGATAAACGATTTACCGGTGCGCTTTTTAAAAAACCTGCTGAACGACACAGTGGGCATATTGGCAATTTTCGCGGCCTCGGCCAGGGCAACAGGCTTGTCGTAGTTATCATACAAAAATTCAAACACCTTTTCAACCCGGCGGCTTTTATATGCAAACTTCTCGGTTGAAAAGCCTGGTTCCGAAAGCAGTTTTATATTGGGCGCCACGGATAACGTGTGCAGAATTGACAGCAGGGCCAATACCGCCTCGAACTGGGTTTTCTTCTTTAAATTCACAATGTTATCAACCAAACCGGCAGCTGTTTCCTGCGAAAACAGGATGCCACGCTGGGCATTGTTAAACATGCTTTTGAGCATGCTCAGCTGGTTGCGTTTTAAAAAGCCTTCGCCAAATAAATCTTTATGAAACTGGATGGTGATTTCCTGTATGTCGCCGGGTTGGCGCTGATGGTTAAACCAGGAATGATACAGGTTTGGGCCGATAAAAACCAGTTCGATATCATCAACCACACCGATACTGCCGCCTACAATACGTTTGGCGCCTTTGGCATTTAGTAAAAGCGTTAGTTCATACTCGCTGTGATAGTGCAGCGGAAAATCAAAATCCTGTTTTACTTTCGACGATATTGTGAAACAATCACCCGGAGTTAAAGGTGTTATTTCGTGCATTACGCCCGGAGTTAATACCTGGTACATTGCTTTTAAATTTGGGTTATTAGTTTATGTTGTAAAGCTATAGCATTACAATTTTTCCTAACCCCACAAAAGTTAATGTTTATATAATAAATGTTAACGTGGGAGTAAATTGGGACGGATCATCTATTGAATGAATGCATAAAATGCCTGTTGTATACCTTTTCGCCGTTTTTACCCTATCCTCCTCCTTTCCCTAATACCAGGGAAAGGTCTCGTACGAGGCCGACGCTTTTGCCTAGCGTTAGGTACTAATGTTAAAGGATATTACTAAAGTAGAAAGGGAACAGGCTTCAGAGAGGAAGGGGAACTAATTGCCCGAGCCCTGATATCACATAAAAAGAGCAAAACACTCAACGCGCCTTGCTCTTCAAAATAAATTTTCTAAAACCTTATCCCCTCGGCCTTTTTAAATTAAAAGCAACCAGGTAATTAATGTCGTCCATTAGTATGGTTTTTGCTGTTGGCAGCTGGTTTTCGTTGTTGTATGACGATTGCTTTAATCCCTTTTGCGTGGCATGAAATACCTGCAACAACGTTTCGGGACCAACTTTTATGGAAACAGCCGGAAAATAATCCTTGTGCAATTTTGAACGGCCACTATCGGTAACCATGCTTAGTTCCCAAATATCGTCGGCCTTAAAGCCGTGCTCTTGGGCGGTATTCATTAAATCGTACAGGTACATCCTGGTTTGAGCCTCTACTGTTTGGTTGCTCATTTGGGTTTCTTTCCTGTAGCAATATCGGATTTCGAACCCTTTTCTGACTGGTACGACGATACCTTTTTATTTGCGTTAACGCTTGGGGCCTTTTTTACTTCTTTAATTGTTTTTTTGTCTTTGCTCATTGTTGGTGATGTTTAATGGTATAAATAATTTAACGCAGATACCAGGGTATTATTAGCCGAATGATAAGTATTGTTTAAGAAAAGGGACGAAACAACGTTTAAAAGCAGCTACTGCGGTAGTATGGAATTTTTAAAGATAGGTTTTATAAAGTAAAGTTTGGCTGCCGGCCAATAATAAAATATGTTAAGCCCCAAACTGGCGTAGATGATGGTCGAGGTGCTTGCACTGCAGGGTGCTCCATTCATCAACGGTTAACGGGCCAAAAAATGGATGCCGGCCTTTTATCAGTACACCAGGGCCGGCTTCAAATTTCTTCACCAGTACAATCAGCGCAGCCTTTTCTTTTTCAAAATCGCGCACATCGGCAATTTTTGCTTCCTTCATGGTTGGGAGGTTGCGTTCAAAAGGCGCATCGTTAACCAGTTTCTTTTTAGCCATACGCCCGAACAGCAGGGCTATCAACCCGCCTTTGGTAACAATATCGCCAATGGCAACCTGTATAGGTACCTGGCAATGCGCCAGCATTTGCGAGACGTTCATTTTGCCCCATAAAGCAGGGGTTGAAGGTGTAAGTTTATTGA
Organism: Mucilaginibacter sp.; assembly: GCA_040003105.1. Taxonomy (GTDB): domain Bacteria; phylum Bacteroidota; class Bacteroidia; order Sphingobacteriales; family Sphingobacteriaceae; genus Mucilaginibacter. The sequence goes on from JBDUDE010000982.1 coordinate 8,751, forward strand.
TGCGGGCAATAAACAATTCGACTGTGGCAGGGTTGAAGATACTATCCATAACAAGGTTTTTAAAGGCTCAAATATAAATGGCTAGTGATTAATTCCCCAAAACAACCCCACCCGGCGGAGAAAAAACAAAATGGGTAACCAATTTATCAAGCAGTACAAAAGCAGCTATAATAAGCGCTATACCAGCAACCTCATTTAGGCGGTGCACAAACTTTACTGATATGCGGTCGCGCAGCTTATCAGCATAAAACGCTTTGGTGGTATCGAGCCCGAATTGCACGATAAGTATGGTGATAAACATAATTGCAATTTTTAACGAACGGTTGTGAACGCCCTCGTGGTAAACAGTACTGGCGGCGCCAATCACTATCGTCCAATGGAATAAAATGGTTGGGTTAAAAATGCACATCACAAAGCCTTTTAAAAAATAGCCTGCACGGTGCAGCTTGGTCGGGATAGTATTTGTATAGTTTATTTCGGACTTTTTAAACATATAATAAATGCCGATGGCAAATAAAATGGCGCTGCCGAATATGCCGGCGTAGGTTTTATCGTGAGCGGTAATATCAAAATATTGCGACCCGAACAGTATGGCGCCAACAAAAACCATATCGCTGCTAACTACGCCGAGGGCGAGCGCAACGCCCGCATGAAAGCCCTTTTCGATGCTGGTTTTTATTAATGCAAAAAATACCGGGCCGGTTAAAAACGTAAGCACTAACCCAAATCCAATACCCGAAATAATAGCTTCTATCATTAATTAAGGCTTATGTGCCAATTAAATTTTAAAAAAGGCAGCACGAATATGCAACTTTATATGTTAAACAACCAAACTTAAAATTGTGATTTAATTAATTAAAAATATAGCAGAATTATAAAAAATAGCTATGTTTAGTGTTTCAATTACACCGCTTGTACAAACCT
>JBDUDE010000509.1:0-9648 GCA_040003105.1 Mucilaginibacter sp.
AGCCAGCCGGTTAAGATAACTGAAAGCGCCAACGCAAAAAAGTCATGGCCTATAGTATGGTTTTTAAAAAGCAGCAGCAGCACAATGTACCCGCCCAGCAATACCTGGCAAAACAGGTAAGCATTTTTTTCGCCCAGCACCGTTGGCACCGTTTTCAGGCCCGACTTACGGTCATCAAATAAATCGCGGATATCAAAGGGGATGGTTAAGGCTGCTATAAACAAAAAGCGTTTGGCTATCAATATGGTAATATCGCGGAGAGAAACAGTAGTTAAATGAAAATGCTGCGCTTCAAGTACGGGCAGCAAAACAATGCTCATCGTCCATACCAGGGCAATCATAAACTGCTTTAGCCAGGGGATGTGCCGCAGACCGAATTTTTGATCGCCGATGGTAAATAACGGGATGCTGTAGAAAAAGGAAATAATGCCTAAAAATATCAGCAATATCCTTGATTCCATCGAAAGCAAAACAAACAGCGGAATTAATGAAAGCAACGACACGATGGTGAACGTTACCATTAACCGGTAATGGCTAAAAAACCACCTTACACGTAAATACGGCGACTTAAGCGGGTCGCCGGTTTTGGTGGCCAGTATGCTGAAGTTGTAAATACCCAGGGTAGAAGTAAACAGCAGGCCCAGTACCGGGAGCACCGGTTTGGCACCAATCAAATAAAAAGTGAGCAGACCCTGTGCAACAGCACAAAGCGACATGAAAATATTACTGAAGAGCAGAAAATCAAAAACAGAATAAAATGTTTTTTTCATTTTCAATAGATGGTGGCCGTTTTTTGAGCCTATAGTCTTTAGTCGAAAGTCCAGAGTCGCATTTGACCAATGACTTACGACTAAGGACTCAGGACTGCTTCACAACAGGGGCATTCCCGGCTTTTAGTTCAAATATCGTAATCTCCGGCAATATTCCAATTCTTCCGGCAAAGTTTAAAAATCCGTAGCCAACGTTAACATATAATTGCTGTTTGTCCTGGCGATAGAGCCCGGCCCATTCGTTGTAAATATATTGTATGGGGCTCCATTGAAAATGCTCGGTCCTTACCCCCATCTGCATGCCATGCGTATGGCCCGAAAACATGGCATCAATTTGTGGATATTGCGGCAGCACCTGTGCCCGCCAGTGCGATGGGTCGTGGGACAACAGCAGTTTTACCGGCAGATCATCTGTGTTTTTCACAGCAAGGTCCATCCGGCCATATTTCGGAAAACGGCTCAGTTCACCCCAATTTTCAATGCCGAGAATCCCTATTTCTTCGCCATCAACTTTTAACCGGCGGTTCTCGTTCATCAACAAATCCCAGCCGAACGTTTTATGTGCGCCGATAATTTCGTCGAGGTTTTTTTGTTTGGCGGCAGCGTTGGGCCACCAGGCGTAGTCACCGTAATCGTGGTTGCCAAGGCATGAATAAACGCCCAGTGGCGCTTTTACCTTGTTAAAAATATTCATGTAATCTTTAACCTCGTCACTCATGGAGTTTACCAGGTCGCCGGTGAAAAATATCAGGTCGGTTTTTTCGCGCATCAACATCTCCACACCGCCGAGCACCGCTGTTTTATTGAAGAAACTACCGGAATGAATGTCGGATATTTGCCCGAGCCTTATCCCGTCAAATGCCTTTGGCAGGTTGGGGAGATACAGCTTTTGCCGTTTGATATGGTAATCATAACAGCCGCTTTTCATCGTAACCTTAATAGCAGCCAATGGAATAACGCCTGCCAGTAAGCCTGCCTTCATCAAAAATTCAGACCGGGGGATGTCGGGAATGTTTTTGGACGGCGTTGGCGTATTATCTGTTTGTCCGGGCGTATGCGATACGCTCCTACGCGTTGCAATTCTTTTTTTTATGGATATAAATAACCGCCGTAAATCATCTATCGCAATAAACGGGACAAACGATATTTTGAACAGGAACACCAGGAAAAAAAACGTAATAAGGCCCACCCTGCCCATAACGCCCATTTTTACATAAACCACAAAAAACAGGTCGGCAATAAGGAAGATAGAAAACAGCCAGTAATACAGCGGAAAGCGCTTTTTACGCAGGAATTTCCATTTCTTTGAAACTCCTTTTAAACCGCTTAAAACGTATAAGTCAATTAATAAAAGCGCAACGACGAGCAAAAATACCTGCAGGTGTAGTCCGTTCATTAGCAGCTGGAAAGTTTACAGTTAATAACGGTCATCATCAATGTCAAGGTCGTCATCATCGGGCTGCAAATTAAACAAACTGTTGAACATATCCGAGAATGCAAAGCCGTTATCCAAAAATCCTTTGCTCAGCTGTGAAAACTCCGACAAGCCATGCAGCACAAATTCCATCAGTAGTAAATCCTGGCTTTCGGTTAAGCGCGGGTGAAATTTCTTAACCAGTGCCTTTAGTCCGGGAACTGAGTTAAGCGCCTTTTTATATTCCTGCAATGGCAACTCATCAACCAACGAAAGGTTGTTGCCGTCACCAAACCAGTTGATAATTTCGGCATAAGGGTTTGGCGCCTTTGCTTTCTTGGCTTTCTCCGGGTCGGGGAAAAACTGCACCATCAGCGTTTTTATGGCTTTGCCGATAAGGATATTAGCTACTTTACCGGGCCCTTCAAGCTCACCTTCGTATACCAGCTCAATTTTACCGGTAATGGCCGGGATTACACCCAGGAAATCAGATATGCGTACGGCGGTGCTTTTTTCATTATTAATCAGCATGCGCCGTTCTGCGTTGCTGATTAGATTTTCATACGCCGATATGGTCAACCTCGCTGATACGCCCGATTTTTTATCGATGTATTCCGAATTACGGGCTTCAAAAGCTATTTGCTCCACCAAATCCTTAACCAGGCCGTCAGCTTCAACTGCAGCACGCTGGTCTGCTGAAATAGATGCCTCCTGCTGCGTTATCTTACGTGAAATTTCAACCGAGCGCGGATAGTGGGTTAATATCTGGCTTTCAATACGGTCTTTCAGCGGCGTAACTATTGAGCCACGGTTGGTATAATCTTCGGGGTTGGCAGTAAATACAAACTGTATATCCAACGGCAAACGCAGCTTAAAGCCTCGGATTTGAATATCCCGCTCCTGCAAAATATTAAACAATGATACCTGTATGCGCGCCTGCAAATCTGGCAACTCGTTAATTACAAATATGCCGCGGTGTGCACGGGGGATTAACCCGAAGTGTATCACACGCTCATCCGAGTAGTTTAATTTCATGGTGGCGGCCTTTATCGGGTCAACATCGCCAATTAAATCGGCAACGGTAACATCAGGAGTAGCCAGTTTTTCGGTGTAACGTTCAGAGCGGTGTACCCAGCCTATCGGGGTATCATCCCCTTTTGCTAATACCTCGTGGTGGCCGAACCATGATATCGGCGCCAGCGGGTCGTCATACAGTTCAGAGCCCTCTACGTATGGCATCCATTCATCCAGCAAATTAACCAACAGACGGGCAATACGGGTTTTGGCCTGTCCGCGCAAGCCAAGCAGCAAAATGTTATGGCGCGATAATATGGCGGTTTGCAAATCGGGTATTACCGTATCTTCAAAACCTACTATGCCCTCAAAACCGCCTTCGCCTTTTTGCAATTGCTTAATCAGGTTTTCGCGCAATTCATCCTTCACCGACCGGCTCTTGTACCCTGTTTTTTTTAACTGCCCGAGGGTTGTTATATCTTTTTTATTCATCTAATGCTAATGTGCTATGTGATTGCTCACCTCGATCAAGTTTCTATCGGGGTCGCGGAAATAAATTGACGTGGTTTTGCCAGCCGCGTTACGGCGTTCAACCAGGCCCTCTATCGCAATGTTTCTACTTTCAAGTTCAGCTTTTATTTGCGCTATCGGTTCTACAACCGTAAAACCGATATCCAGGGAGCCGGGCGTGGGCTTATCAGCCTCCAAATCAAACCCCCTGCCCTTTTGGCGAAGGCTCAGGCTTTGGTTACCAAATCTCAATGCTTTTTTTCGTGGGGTAAATTCCTCTACCTCCATACCCAAAACCTCGCTGTAAAAATAACAGGTTTCATCAATGTCTTTTACCGTTAGTACCAGGTGATTTATATGCTCAACTTTCATATGCTATCAATTTGATGATTTGGCGATTTGAAGATTTGAAAATTAAGAATATTTTATTTTCAAATAAAGTAACCTTCAAATTATCTTACTGTTTTTCGACGGTTACGGATGTAATCTTCAAAAATATATTCTCCAAGGCCGTTTAGCGAACTGTAGAACGCTTTTCCTCCGTTTGTTTCGGTAAATTTACGCACAAATTGTTGCAGGTACGGGTCCTTTGCTATCATAAATGTGGTAATAGGTATTTTTAGCCTTTTACATTGGGCGGCCATGTTAAGGGTTTTGTTAACCACTTTTCTATCCAGTCCTATACTGTTTTTATAGTATTTGGTTCCCTCTTTTAAGCATGTTGGCTTTCCATCGGTAATCATAAAAATTTGCTTGTTGTGCGTTTTACGGCGACGCAGCAAATCGTTAGCCAATTCAAGACCCGCGTAAGTATTGGTATGGTACGGGCCAACCTGCAAATACGGTAAATCTTTTAGGGTGATGGGCCAGGCGTCGTTGCCAAACACCACAATATCCAAAGTATCTTTAGGGTATTTGGTGCGGATAAGTTCCGCAAGCGCCATGGCAACCTTTTTGGCGGGAGTAATCCTGTCTTCGCCGTAGAGTATCATGGAGTGCGAAATATCAATCATCAGCACTGTCGAAGTAAGGGTTTTGTAGTCCATTTCCTCCACTTCCAGGTCACGTTCGGTCATCATAAAATCGCCGATGCCGTGGTTTACCTGTGCGTTGTGGATAGATTGCGTCATGTTGATCTGGTCCAGGCTGTCGCCAAATTCAAATTCGCGGCGTTCGGCATTTTTTTCGTCACCTTGCCCCGATTGCGGCGACCGGTGGTTACCCTTCCCCGATTTTTTCAGCTTGCCAAAAATCTCCTCCAATGCCGACTGCCGGATGCTTTGCTCGGTTTTAGCCGTTATGCTGAAACCGCCGTTTTGCTCTTCCTCGCTTAAATAACCTTTTTGCTTTAGCTCATCAATAAAATCGCCCATACCATACTCGTCGTTGGTAAGGTTATACTGTTTGTCCAGCTCGTTCATCCAGGCTAAAGCTTCACCTGCATCGCCGGCCGTGTAGTTAAGCAATTCCAAAAACAACTTCAGTAATTCTTCAAACCCGCCTTTTTTAACCTGGCTGGGTTTAAATTTCGAAAATTCGAATCCACGCATGTAATGCCCTTTCTGATATAAAATAACGGATTATTTTCTGTAAAAGTTTTGAAAAAAAGGTTTTTGGTGGAATTGTTATGAGAATATGACAAAGGGGCCCCCTAACTCCCTAAAGGGGGAATTTGATTTGCGTTATTGTATTTTGGATTGATTTTAGAATTGAGCTAACAAACTTTCATCATAAACCGGGTTCGCTCCCCTCTTCCCTGCAACAAAGGAACCAACGCGGCAGGCTTTTTCCATCAACCCCTGCATAGGCTCATTTTTCAACAGGCCCGATACAAATGCAGCCAGGAAAGCATCACCGGCACCAACGGTGTCCACAACGCTTACAGGGCAGCCGGGGTGCTCATAAAACTCATAGTCGTGCCAGGCCATGGCGCCATGCTCACCGCGGGTAACGCAGATGGTTCTTGGGTGATATTTTTTCTGGAACTCGATGATATTCTCTTTCAAGTCGTTGGTATTGCTGCCAATAAGCAAGGCGGCTTCTTCCTCGTTCATTTTGATTACGTCCGCTCCTGCAACCAGGGTTTCAATGGTAGATAATGTGTAATGCGGGGCGCGCAAGTTAACGTCGAATATTTTCAGCGCGGTGGTTTCCTGTAACAGGTTTAACAGTGTGTCTCGAGTGATACCCTCGCGACAAGCCAAACTGCCATAAACTATTGCTGATGCCTGCCCGGCTGCTTTGGTAAGCGCCGACCCGGTTTGGATATTGTCCCATGATACCGGCTCGGGGATGATGTAAGTGGCTACGCCATGGCCGTCTAATTGCACCGTAACTTCGCAGGTGGGCAACTTCTCATCAACCTGTATCAGCTCACTGTACAGGCCATTGCCTTTTAAAAATTCCAGCAAGCCATCGCCCGATGCATCTTTACCAACCCGGCTGGCAAATAAAACATCCATGTGTTGCTGCACCAGGTGGCGTGCAACGTTCATCGGGGCGCCGCCGGCAACTTTTTCATCGCCAAAAGTATCCCAAAGTATTTCGCCGAAGCAGAGTATGTTGTTCATAAGGGTGAAAGCTGAAACGCCAAAGCTAAAAGGTTTTTTGATTAAAATTGTTTAATTTGCTTCGTGAAATTAAATATGCGAATAAATCTGGCGATAGTGGTATCGGTGTTATCGTTTACTGCCTCCAGCTGTTTATCCAGCCATAATAACGGCGTACAAAATACAGCGAACTTTCCGGTAAAACCTTTAATTATATTCGATAATAAAGAAGATGGCTGGGGCGGGGATATTAGGCTATCAATCGTAAATATTAATGAAAGCGATTCGTCAACTCTCTATAAAGCAGTATCTGATTATAAAGGAAAAAAATTAGGGCTTTTGATTTTCATTCCTAAAGCAAAGGAAAGCAGCAATGGCTTTGGGAAGGGTATCATTTTAAAAAGCATGGGTGAAGAAAGTGATAACCTGCTTAATACGCTTGCAGAATTATACAAACAGCATATTGATCCGAACTCCAAATTTATTAGTTCTGTTTCTGTTGGCTACGTTGACCTTAGCGAATTTGCTAAAAGTCTGACTGGAAAAACCGACGATGCAAGCTCAGCTACCGGCGAATACAAGTTATTTTTCGAGAACAAAGGCGACGAGGCTGAACTTTTTCTCAATATCAACCCTAACGACAAGTGGGTGGATTTACGGGAAAAAGATGAGGAGTACAGGCCGTCAGTAATAAAGGCTCTTAAAAACTGACAATACGCAATGTTCAAAGTTGGCTAACCAATTTTCCTGTAACTATTCAAATTCTCCTTCGTCTTATTTCTAAATGGTCGAAATTTTTAACGATATACGAAGGGTACATCAGTTTGCAGCGCCCCGCGGGGAGCTGGCCGCTCATATCGAGTTTTTTTCAGAATCGATACCACCTGCTGAAAATGTATTTGGGAACAATCTAACGCCACAGTTCAAAAGCGTAAAAATGTTTCCCAGCTTTACGCCCACCTTCTGGATAAACCTCGGAACTCCCTACTACTTATCGATAGCAAACAAAACGCATTTAATTAATGCCGACGACGACATTTTGGTTTTGCGCGATACCAGCGTGGAGAAATTCAAACAGCCAGGCGACCATATCTTCACCGTCAAATTTCTTCCAGGCGGGCTCGAGGCAATTCTGGGCATCAACCAGGCAAGCTTGATTGGGCAGGTAATAAAATTGAACACTATATTGCCCGTTGCATTTATTAAAAAAATAAAGCAATCTTTATGTTTTGAAGAAAGGCTGGCATTGGTGCAAAATTTCCTGTTAAGCTGCTATAAAGCCCCCCATAACGACCATTACCTGCAATTTGTAACGGATTGTATTGAAAATTACGATGCCGCCGGTATGCAAATAAACACGTCGCAAATGGCCGAAAAGATGTTTGTTACCTCAAAAACTATCAACCGGTATTTTAACAAGGTGGTGGGCACATCGCCAAAAAATTATTTCTCCATCATGCGTACCCGTGTGGCTTTAACCGCCTACGTTAACCAAAAGGAAATTTTCACCCCTTACGATTTTGGCTATTACGATATGAGCCATTTTTATAAAGATGTAGTGAAGTTTACCGGGCAGAAGCTAACGCAGAACCTATTTTAGCGAAGAAACTTCGCAAAAGCATTCACTGACGATAGCACAATTAGTCCAAAAAGCACACAGGAAGGGGGGGGTTACAGGGGGTTACACAATTTTCGATTATTTTGAGGTAAATAATTGATAATTAATTACTTACGAAAAATAAGGAGGTTACACGTGAACACCCCTTTGAGATAGCTGCCTTTTTCGTCTGTATATCTTAGGATTGTCCGTTTTTTACTAAAAAACCACCTTTTATTGCCCGTACTTTGATGTAATAAAACATCTTCAATGACAAAGTATATTTTACTATTAACGGGCTGTATGATTTTCAGCTTCCGGATATCATCGGCACAACAAAAAGCTTACACCCCAAAAATTGAGCCTTGCGATTGCCTCTTTAAAAACGACAGCCTCAAAACCCGCTGCGCTTATTTAATAGTGCCCGAAAACCGGAACAAACCAACCGGAAAAACCATCAAGCTGCCTTTTATTGTTGTGGAAAGTAATAACCCCAACAAACAAAAAGACCCTGTGCTTTATACTTCCGGAGGCCCCGGAGCCAGTTCATTAAGGGGCGTTCGCTTTATCAATTACCGCCGGTTTAGTAAAAACCGCGATTATATAGCCTTTGAGCAACGGGGCACTACCTATGCGAAGCCCTGCCTGTCGTGCGATGGAATAAGCGATGCGATAAAGGAAGCTTATCGCAAAAACCAGCCATTAGATAGCGCTTTGGTAAAAGAAGCTGCTAAATGCCGCAAAAAACTAACTAGCGAGGGTAACGATCTATCAGCCTATAACACTATTGAGAATGCTGCCGATATTGAAGATCTGCGCCGGGCATTAAACATTGATTCATTGAATTTGATGGGTATTTCATACAGTGGCGGACTGATGCTTACTGTTTTGAGGAACTACCCGCAACACATCCGGTCCGTTATTTTGGACTCGGCGCTGCCGGGGTTTGTTAATTACGAAGAAGATGCCATGTTCAGCATAAATGCTTCATTTAATAAAGTGTTTAGTAATTGTGAGCGCGACTCGACAAATAACCCGCTGTATGCCAATTTAAAACAACGACTCCAGCAATATTTTGGTTCCATCGGCAACAAGGAATTCAGCATAAAATATTTAGAGAAAGGCGGCGCCGACAGCATCACCCTAAAATACCGCCGCAGCGAGCTGATTGATTTTTTGATGAACAACCTGCAGGATAATGGTCAGCTTAAAAATGTGCCCTATTTAATTACGCAGATTATTGCTGGTAACCAGCAGGTGTATATGAAAAGGTATTTTGATGACATTTTCAATGCCGGCAAAAGCAATACGCTGGGCATGCGCTATTCCATGTATTGTTCAGAGCAAATCCAATACGCCGATCAGCGGCTCATCGACAAACAAAACGAACTATTCCCGTACCTTGCAGGGTACAGGTTTAACAACGTTGATCACCCGCTATGTAATTGCTGGCATGTAAAGCCGGTTAGCCCGATTGCCAAAATGCCGGTGTATTCAAATGTGCCGGCCTTACTATCGACGGGAGACACCGACCCATACTGCCCGGCTTTTTATAACGATGTTATTCATCATTATATGCCAAATAGCCAAAGGGTGTTATTTATTGATAAAACACACGGGCCTGCGCTAAATACCCGCGAGGGCGATGTGCTGATAGCCGAATTTCTCGACCATCCTTACGCCCCTGTAAAAGTTGACGGGAAGAAGATAACGAAGTGGTGAGATGGGGGTAGTAATTAGAGAGTGGTGAATAGTGATTAGGGGATTGGCTATCAGGGGGCTCTGCCGGGGCTG
>JBDUDE010000304.1:0-9644 GCA_040003105.1 Mucilaginibacter sp.
TTAAGCTGCCGGCGCCAAAATCAAAAGGATTAATACCTGCCAGGAGTTTTCCGCTACCTTCCGATACCAGGATTACTGAAAAATAATTAAAGCCGGCCATCCCGCCGAATAAAGCATCGTTATTGAAATTGCTGATCCTGAAATAAAGAGAGTTGCCTTGGGGATTATTTAGTTCCCAAACCCCGGTATCATTTTTATCCATCTGATGGTCACTTGCCATAATTGCGTTGCTCAAATATAAATCAACATTTTTTTTATAAAATGGTTGAGCCAGCCCGCCATAGAATATTAAAATACGCGTCTTTTAGATTTTATCCTCCTCACCCCTGCTTCTCCGGTATCTTAAACCCAAGATAAGTTCCGGCGGTTATTCCTTGCATGGTCAATAACGTTGCCGAAAAATCGGGCATAGTTAGCGTTGCATACGCGGTATATAGAAAAACGAAACCCAGCACCGTGGTAAAAACAACCATTTGCAGCCGGTGAAAACTCACGCCGTTTTCGTCCGTAAGTATATCGTTGAAAAAACTGGTTTTTCCTGTTTTCAGGCCATCTATAAGGTTGTTGATGTTTGATGTTAGCTGGCAGTCAAGGAAATTATTGTAACCAATCTTTGCCTCTATCCCGGCGGCCGGCAGGGCTGCCTTTAGCAAATCCGTCGCCTGCCTCAGGCCGGCCTGCTGCGCCTGTAAATCCTGGATTTGCTTTATCGTCCTATCTGCTTTGTTATTGTTAATGCTGACAGCGCCCAGCCCGGTACCGGCGCCTATGCCAATCAGCACCAGCGTGCCGGTGGTTATCAGCTCATAATTATCGGTTATCAGCCAGATAAAAATATAAGAGGCCAAAACTATCGAAAACCAAAAGGCCATCTGCACCTTGCCAAGGCTGTACGGCGCATTACCGGCGCTTAAACCAGGTATCCCCAGCGGGGTAAGGTCCGCGGGTGTATCGTGCAGCATAGGTGTCGATGTTGCAAATCTCAGCAGCAGCCCAAAATAGATGAGTATTACGGCCAGGCATGTCCAAAACCACCCCCGGTCGATGCGTACAAACTGGAAAGAATCGATTTTGGTTGCCTGTGCGCTTTGCCCGGTAAGGCCTATGCTGATACTCAAAGGCAATCTGAAAAACTGGCTGCCAAGCTCAGGATAACCGAGCAGCATGTTCCATGTTTTATTGTTCACATCGGTACGCTTAAGTAAAAATTTAAGCTCGGCGCCATCCCCGTGCAAATACCAGCCAACAGGCACCGATCCTTCTATCTCGATGCTATTGATAAAAAGCCTCACTTGTTTTACACCATTTTGCGTGGCTAACAGCCCGTTTACGTGCGCAACGCTTACCACAAGAATATCACTTATTGCGGCAGATTTTTCTTTTACGTTCCCATCCACATGGGCATCAATCACAGTATCGGGTTTGGACGCGGGCGTTTGCGCCATTAAATTTAAACAGAAAAACGCCAGGATAGAGATAAGGGTTAGTTTTTTCACGACAAGGTTTATTTGAAATAAATTTAGGGAAATTGTTTGGAATAACAAACGCTTAAACATTAGATCCCGCTTATAAAAATGCAAGCCCGGGAAAATTCCCGGGCTTGCATTTTTATTTAATTATTTTCAAAAAAAAGTTGACTGATAAAATATCAACCTCTACGGATTTTTTATTTCGCTATCCAAACTTTGGTGTTGATTAAGTCGCCGCCACTTGTTGCTGCCTGCCAGTTAGCAAAATTATAGGTTTGCTCAGTGCTGGGGTATTGGTAGCGGTTATAGCTGCCATAGGTTGTAGTATATCCGGCGGCATTATTAGGATCGGCAGGTGTTTGCCCCGTCCTTTTCATCAGCGTCCACGCTTCCCATGGCTGGCGGAACATATCTATCCACTCCTGCGCGTAAATTTGCTTTAGCGCGTGCGCACTGCTGCCGGCATCAAATGCAACAACCGGATTGGTCAAAAAGGCGCTCAAAGCAGCATCGCTTGGTTGGCTGGTAGCCCAGGGATGTGAACTGATCGACGCGATACTTGCATTGTTTTTAGTAGCATAGATAGCCCTATCTGTCCAGAACGCTACCGAAGACTTGATGCCTGCAATATATTCGTTCGTAGCAGTCCCGGTGTTTGCTGCTGTACCTATGCCCCGTAAATAAGCTTCTGCCTTCATGAAATGTACTTCTGCTGTTGTCATAAACAACTCCGGCATAGTTACATCCCTGGCCCAGAAATAGTTAAAGTTTGCATACAGGTTGGTGGTACCATTATCTTTGTCCAACCAGTCATTGTCCCTTGTTGAATTATAGGGCGATCCAAATTCATGAGGTGTGGCAGAAGTTGGGTTTTGCGGAAACGGGTTCCATTGCCCGGCATTGTTTGGTTCAAAAAATATGCCGCACCTTGGGTCAAATATACCGCTGCCGTCCGTAGCATTGGTGCTGCTCATTAATTGCCACATGGTAGTGCCCATACGTAGCCGGCATTCGGTGCCAAAAGAATATTGCCTGGCCTCCAGGTTCATATTAGGCACATTCGTTACCGGATAGAAACCTACATTGATATTATCTGCATCAAGCAGCGGTTTGCTTAATGCCTCGGTAATCTGCGGTGTAGCATCTGCCTGATCCTTGTCGTACACCGTAAGTGCCGCACGCAGGCGGAGGGAATTAGCGAATTCGATCCATTGGGCTATATTGTTCTGCAGCAATACATCGCCATTTCCGATAGAAAATTGGGTGGCATCTGTGGTGCTTAAATGATCAACAGCCCACTTAAGATCAGCCAGGCAAGAAAGGTACACTGCCTGTTGGCTATCATATTTAGGTGTTAGCACCCCTTTGTTGGTCGGGCTGTAGTAAAGAGCCTTGCCCGCTTCCGAATATGGCATAGCGCCATACATATTTGACAGTTTTATTGCCTGGTATGCCCTCAGCACTTTAATCATGGCAGTTATATTTGTGTAGATAGCAGGGGTTTTACTGGCTGCAATAACATCCATCAGGGCATTGTAGTTAGACAGGTTGTTATAAAACGAAACCCAGTTTTCATTCCCGTCTGTGCCATACACATAATCAGCCTTGGTATACACCACGCCTTGCTGGGTAATAGGATATACCCAACTGTTATAGCTAACCTGCGGGTCGCCCAGCTGCAGGTTTGATTCAAAGCCGGTAAATAGCTGCTGCACATTGGCTATAGGTGAGCCAAATGGCGGCGTATTGATGGTATCAAATTTTTTGGTACAGGCGCTAACTGCAACAAGCATCATGATAAAACCCATCCCTTTCAATATAATATTTCTTTTACGATTCATATCAATTATTATTAAGTGATAAGTAAATTCCTTTATTAAAAATTAGATTTTATGGAGAAGGCAAATGATCTTACACCAGGCAATTGGTTCCATTGGATGCCTTGCATATTGCCGGTACCGGTCAAGCTCTCCGGGTTCATATTATCAGGCAGCTTGGTGAAGATGTAAAACAAATCACGGCCTATTAATGAGAGCGTTAAGCCCTGCAATATTTTGGTATGTTTGATGACACTTTCAGGCACTCTGTAAGAAAGGTTAACCTCGCGCATTTTTGCCCAGCTGTTGGTAAATATGCCATTGCTCCTTACCATAGGTATGTTGCTCCACGACTGGTAATTACCAGCATATTTCCACCATGAATTTACTACAGCGGTATTGGGTTGGCCGTTGGGGGTAACGCCTTGCAGTATCACACCGTTATTCCCTTTAGTACCATCGGGATAAGTGATTGGCAATCCGCCGCCGTTTCGCTCCACAAGGGTTTCGGGCGCCTGGCCCTGGCCCATAAACGAAGAGTAATCTGCCGACCATATCTGTCCGCCAATCTTAAAATCGGCAAGCACATAAAGGCTAAAGTTTTTATATTGAAAAGTGTTTGACAGGCCACCGGTAAGCGTAGGCGTTGCATTGCCTATTTTTACAAAGTTTGGTGTGGTTGCATATTGTGCGCCAATTACAGGCCCATTACCGGTATTGGTACCATCGCCATAAATCAGGTTAACAACTTTTTGGCCGTTTAAATATTTATAGTCGTAACCATAAATTGTACCATACTGATCGCCCACGTGCGCGTTCATGTTAACACCATTTCCTCCAAACCAGGTACCCAGCGGAATCTGATCGACACCAGGAGAAAGTGAGATCACTTTATTGCTGTTATGCGCACCATTTAAACCAATATCCCAGCTAAAGTTTTTTGAAACTATTGCTTTAGCATTTATCGTAAACTCTATACCGCGGTTTTGCAGGGAGCCTGTATTAATAGTAATACCTCCTGCACCTGAAGAATTGGCAACATTGATTGGCAATATCTGGTTATAAGAACTGATATTATAATAGCTAACGTTTAAGTCTATCCTGTTATCAAAAAATCCGAGCTCTGCACCAACCTCAACTGATTTGGACGTTTGGGGGGCCACTGGCGTCGGCAAAATGCCAGGAACAGTAAGGACAGATTGCCCGCCAAGCGTGGATTGATTATAGTTAAAGATGGTTTGATAAGGTACTGTACCATTGGCGCTTGATGCGTCAGCAATACGTATCTTTCCGAAACTTAACCAGTTTTTTACAGCATCCATTTTAAATGCATCGGTAAATACAAAACTCAAGCTGGCCGAAGGGTACGAAAAAGACCTGTTTGAGGCAGGCAACGTAGACGACCAGTCATTTCTTTCGGTAACTTCTAAAAACAGGTATTTTTTATAGGATAAGTTTAACAGACCATATACTGAATTGATCTCGCTTTCCAGCCTGTTTTCAGTTGGCTTATAAACATTTGAGCCGGTATAGTTAGACAGGTTATATAGGAAAGGTACAGCAAACGGGCCATTATTATATGCAGATAGGTCATACATCTGGTTGTGATAATTACTTGCGCCTACGCTTATGCTGCCGTCAATATCTTTAAACAGATCTTTTTTGTGTGCAGTTAATAACGCATCCGTATTTACCGTTTTTACATTGGATAGATCGTTTGAATACTTGCCGTTTAATCCTGTTACATCGGTTGGTGTATTTTTGGTTTCAAACTGGTTGGTATAATAATTAATACCGGTATGCCCAGTAACGTTTAACCACGGAAGGATGTCGGCAATTAATCTTACGGAACCGATCAATTGGTTTTGGGTAAACGTGGTGTTATTTTCAAGTGTGTTCCACCAGTAGTTTTGTACACCCTGGCTTGGGTAAGGTGCATTGTTAAGTACCAGCTGGTTTTGTGACCCATCCGGGTTAAAGGTTAATCCTCTTTCCAGTGGCTTATAATCAGCAGGCAATCCGTAAGTGGTAATATAGCCTACGCCATTGGGCTCACCATAAATATTGGGGGCATTTAACCGGTTCACGTTTGTATAGCTTACCGTTGCCTCTACTTTTACTTTATTGCTTACGTTGATGGACGACCCAATGTTAAACACATTTTGATTCGAATTGCTGTTATAAGTTATCGCATCATTATCAGTACGCGTGTAAGAAACGCGCAGGGTTCCTATATCGCCACCTCCCGAAAAAGACAAATTGTGTGTTCTTGTTTGGCCTGTTTTATAATAACTTTTAAAAATGTTGGAATTGCCGGTATAAGGTCTTGTAACCCCGTCCCACCAAACCAATGGCTGGCCGGTCATTTTAGGGCCCCATGAAGCGCCGTCGCCCGGGAAACCTATGTAATTATAAAAAGCGCCACCACCCGGAATGTTACCATAATCGGAGCCGTATTGGTCGTTTTCGTTAAACTGCCTGTTGTTGCCATTGGCATCTTTCAAAAACGGTGCATCGGCCGAATATAAAGCCTGCGTCATGCCGCTGCCATATTCGTCCTGCAATTTTACAAAGCGGTACGGATCGTTCCAGCGGTCGGTAAAATTGTATGATAAGCCAAGGCCTTTTTGTTTACCGCCCTTTTTAGTGGTAATCAAAACCACACCATTGGCGCCTCTTGCACCATATAAAGCAGCGGCGGTAGGCCCTTTCAGCACGTTAACGCTTTCTAAATCGTTCGGATTAATAGTGTTTAAAAATGAGCCATAATCTACCGGTTGGCTTTGACTAACGTCATTACGCCGTCCCAACAGGTTTTCTGTACTCATATTGACACCACCGGGCAAAATAGTTTCGTTGTCAATCATTACCCCGTCTACCACAATCAACGGCTGGTTATTGCCCAATAAATTGTTATTACCACGGATGATTATACGGCTTGAACTGCCCTCGACACCGTTGGGTACCGAAATATTCAGGCCGGAAACCTTTCCGATAAGCCCGCCGGAAAGGTTTGGCGGATCAGCTTTAATAATATCTGCTCCGGAAACTTTTTGATCAGAATATCCTAATGACCTGGCTTCGCGCTTTATACCAAGTGCGGTTACCACCACCTCGCTCAAACCATCTGAAGGCATAAGGGTAATAGTTAATAATTTATTGCCATTTACCTGTACTTCCTTATTCTTATACCCCACATAACTTACAACCAGGATGCTATTTTCGGGTGCGTCAATATTGAATGTGCCGTTCACATCGGTAACGGTACCTGCACTTGTCCCTTTTACTTTTACAGAGGCACCGGGCAATGGCAAGCCTTTCTCGTCAATCACCTTTCCGGTAACTATTACCGGAACAGGCTGCTCCGCGACAGCCACAACATTATCAGCCGGCTTTGCCTTAATCACAATTGTGTTTTGCACAATTGCGTAGGTTAACGGCAGGTTTTTAAGACACAAACTTAAGGCTTGATCCAGCGTCGCATTTTTCACGTCCAGTGAAACTTTGGGCGACTTTTTGATCAGCTCGGTGTTATACCAAAAAGTATAGCCGCTTTGTTTCTCAATTTGATTCAGGACTTTCTCGAGCTTAGTGTTTTTTTCGGCTATCGTGATGTTCTGGCCAAAAGTGCTGGCACTTAAGTGTAGACAAGCCGCAATAATTAGAGTAATAGTTAGTTTCATAACCAACATGATCTTTTTAAGCCGTGGGTAGTTACACCGCAACGGATAAATAGTAGAAATTTCCATACATTTGTTTGGTTTTGGGTTAGACAATGGGTTGCAAAATATCATTTAAATTTCCCAGCCGGTTTGCCGGAAGTGCTCGAACACTTTCGGCTTTTTTGCTGGCAAAAGCTATCAGGCCTGGCCTTTAGCTTTAGTTTACCAGTTATGATTTTACGGAAATCTTCCTCCCTTCTATAGTAAAATTTATACCGCTTAATTCAAGTATTTTTAACACCTGCGACACATTTGAATTCCGCGATATTTTGCCGTGATAGGTGTTTGCAGGCATTGCTCCTTTAAATTCAACATCAATATCGTACCACCTGGCAATTTGCCGCATAATAGTTTGTATGTCGGCCTCATTGAACTGAAACACGCCATTCTTCCAGGCTATTATCTCGTCAGTATCCAAATCTTTGTTTATTACAAATGACCCGTTATTCGCCAGGGCAGATTGCTGACCAGGGCTGATCATCACATTCCCGGTAGCCGAATAGACCTTAACACTGCCTTCCAGCAAGGTGGTTTTAACGGTGTTTTCGTCGCGATATGCATTTACATTAAAATGTGTACCTAATACCTGTACCGTTTGCGTGGTTGTTTTTACATTAAAAGGCTGATTCTTGTTTTTAGCTACTTCAAAATAGGCCTCCCCGGTTAGCTCAACAGTTCTGTCTTTACCTGTAAACGAGGTCGGGTATCTTAATGATGACGCTGAGTTTAGCCAAACTTTTGTACCGTCAGCCAGTACCAATTGGTATTGGCCCCCTTTTGGGGTAGCAATAGAATTGTAAGAAACCTTGTTATTGCTTGCTGCTGTTACTTTGTAAGAGAGCAAACTATCCCGCTTAATTACCTGTATACCTGCCTGTGTTGCAAGAGGGCCGTTTTTACTATTATTTAATACCAGTTTTGATCCGTCGGCAAGCGTTAAGATTGCTTTATTGCCGCCAGGGGCAACGTCGTTTTTATATATTTTGTTATTTACTATTGGTTGCGGATGCCGGGGATAATGATTGTACAGTAAGTACAATCCAATTGAGGCAAAAACAAGTATTGAGGCTGCACGTATTAAAGTTCTTTTGTAAAATGGAATCGTCGATGGCCGGGCACTCGCCAGGATGCGTTGTGCAATACCTTCTTTCAAAGTTTCTTCCAGGGTTGTAATTTCTGGTTCAGTCAATTGGCCAATAGCTTCTTCTTCGTTGGCAAAGAGCTCATAATATTGCTCAAGCAATTCAATTTCAGCAGGCGAAGCCGTACCATTCAGAAACTTGTTTCTTAGTTTCAGGAATTCTTTGGTCAGTTGTGAAGACATGGTTTATCAACTCTATAATAATACAGTATATAAATACCGGGTAATATCCCAAGTCACGAAAAAAATATTAAAAAACGGTTAATTTAATTTTAACACAAAGTTATTTAACACAAACAAGGGACTGTATAGACAGCCCCTTGTGTTAATCAATCAACCAACCAGCAATATATCTCACGTAGTGCTGTGCAAAATTTGAAGTTGGGTGTTACATGCATTAGCTATATAGCATACCGAAACACTAACTACATATAACAGTATGTAAAACCGGTACAATATCCCATGCGCGGAAAACTTTTTTTCAAATAAGTAAGGGGACTTATCCTATTAGATATGGTAAGGATAGGAGTTTGATTTAACCATGCAAATTTAACATGAAATATTAAATTTACATGGATGATTATCTGACCCATGAAATCACAAGCGTTACCTGGCTACTAAAAACAGCACCACCAACAGCAATTTACTCAGTGTTGCCCGCAGGCTGTGTAAGGAAGTAGTATATTGATTTTGAACAGTTTTTTGAGAGATATTTAATACTTCACCAATTTCCTTTGTCGATTTATCCTCGATGAATTTTAACCGAAACACTTCCCTCCTCTTTTCAGGCTGCATGCTCATCCATTCGTTTATGCAATCTTTTAATTCTCTCACTTCATAAACAGAGTCGGCAAAAAGGGATGGGTGGTTCAAATATTCTAACGGGCACTCAAAAAATGGCTGATTATTATTCTTTTTATACAGCATAAATACCTGGTAACGGGCTGCAGTAACCAGGTAGGCGGCTAAGTTTTCAATATTCCTGCCCGCTCTTTTTATCCAAAGGTCGGCAAAAACATCTTGTACAACATCTTCAGCTAATTCAGCATCCTTTAAACGCTTATATGATTCGTTGTAGATTATTTTCCAAAAACGCTTATAAATCTCATTAAACGCCCCTTCGTCGCCCTCATGAAGAAGGCCCGCTAACTGGGTATCGGTTAGAGTTTTATAAGGCATTATCAGTAGTAAATTGGTTCGCTAAAGCTATGCAAAAATTTGTTTGTGATACGCAAAAAAAATCGTGCATGAAATTATTTATTTTTACGGGTATTTACACTTACTCCATTTTAACCCAGTCTGCAAACAGGGGGCACGGCCTTTGCCCGGTCGGTTTTATCTTTTTAAACAATACAATAGTGCTATGCTGATATTTCACATATCTTGCTTTAAATGTGTTTATTGACGCTCTTGTTTCCCGAAAGTTATTTTTAATTGCCCGACGATTAATATTTTTCACATTCTCGCTAAAACAATTGTCTAAAAATTTAAAAAA
>JBDUDE010000477.1:0-2876 GCA_040003105.1 Mucilaginibacter sp.
ACATCGCCTTTAACCATACGTTCATAAGCAGCGGTGATGTCTTTAATGTCAATCATCTCAATATCCGACACGATATTGTTTTCGGCACAGTAATCCAGCATTTCCTGGGTCTCGGCTATTCCGCCAATGCCGGAACCCGCTAAGCTTTTGCGACCTCCCAGCAAACTGAATGCTGCTATCTGAGCAGGTTCTGGCGGAACGCCAACGCAAATGTGTGTGCCATCGGTGCGCAATAATGAAAGATACATATTAAAATCATGCGGGGCAGATACGGTGTCTAATATAAAATCAAACGTACCTTTTGCGGCATTTACCTGCGCTTCGTCGGTAGTAACTACAAAATGGTGTGCACCCAATTGTTTAGCATCTTCTTCTTTTTTAGGAGAGGTGCTTAATACAGTTACCTCGGCGCCAAAGGCAACACCAAATTTAACTGCCATGTGGCCAAGGCCACCCAGGCCAAGTACTGCAAGTTTATGTCCCTTTCCAACCTTCCAGTGCCTTAACGGCGAGTAGGTGGTGATTCCAGCGCATAATAAAGGCGCCACTGCGGCAAGGTTAAGCTTGTCAGACACATGTAGCGTAAAATCTTCATGTACTACAATGGTATTCGAATAACCGCCATAAGTAGGCGTTTTACCATCCTGCTCAAGTCCGTTGTAAGTTTGGGAACTGCCTTTTAAGCAATATTGCTCCAAATCGCGTTTACAGTTTTCGCATACGCGGCACGAGTCGACCATACAGCCGGTACCTGCAAGGTCGCCAACTTTAAATTTTTTAACGTGGTCGCCAACTGCAACAACACGGCCAACAATTTCGTGACCGGGTACCATCGGGAAAATGCCCGGGAACCAATCATTTTTTATCTGGTGCAAATCGGAGTGGCAAACGCCGCAAAATAAAATGTCGAACTGTACATCGTGAGGCCCTACGTCGCGGCGGTCAAATGTCCAGGGGGCTAAAGGAGTGTGCTCATTTTGAGCAGCATAGGCTTTTGTTTCAATCATGGTGAGTTTTTTTAAGTTAAGCTAATAATCGGGGGCGATTAGGGCTACCCTTATAGCAAATATACACGTGTGGTGTTAACATGTATTATCCGCAGATTAAATATTTGTCAGTTTTGTGTATTAATTGAGTCTTAACCCGAATCTCAAGGCCAAAGTATTTAATCCTCCATGTACTTGTTCCGATTCGTACAATTTTACCGTGGGCTGGCGCTTTAATTTTGTATTACAGATTCAAAAAATTATTAATCATGAAAGCAAAACACATTTTTATAGCAGTTCAACTACTAGCTACGGTGCTATTATCATTAAACAGCAATGCACAAAAAACAAAAGATAACCCGGATTTGGCCGCCGCCAAAAAAGCCATTGCAGCCAGTAACGACATCTACTTCCAGGCATTTGCAAAAGGGGACTCATCAATATTTATTGATCGCTATGCTACAGATTGCTGGATTATGCCGCCAAATGCACCGTCGATGTGTGGTGTTGATGCGCCGCTGGAGTTTTTTAAAAAAGCATATCATGACATCGGGTTAAGGAATGGGAAATTTATCACCATCGATGTGTATGGAGACAGCAAAAAATATGTAACCGAGATAGGTTTCTGGCAATCGTTTGATGCCAACGGCAAAATGTTTGACAATGGCAAATACCTGGTGTTATGGAAAAAGACACCTGCCGGATGGAAAATGTACCGTGATTCATTCAGCAGTGATAATAGTAAATAACAGTCGCTGCTGTCAAACAAAATGACCAAAGGATAACGTAAAAACACGATAAGAACCGTAACTTCACATTATGGAATTCAGGAACATTCCGCCATCAGATATTTTAAAGCCTTATGTAAGGCACTATTATATCTTTGAATCAGACGCTGATATTGAGTTTGAGGATACCGTTTTCCCAAGCGGCGATATGGAAATGATTTTCAATTTGGGCGAAGGTATTTGGGAATCGTCAGTCGGCAATGAATTCATCAGGACGCCTAAAATTGAGCTGTGGGGCCAAATTACAAAGCCCCTTGCCATCAAATCAAAAGGGCGGCACACCATGCTGGGCATCAAATTTTTTACGCATTCGGCAGCCTATTTTTTTAATGATGAAATAGGGGTGTTTAATGACAGCATCATCGATGTAACGGCCGTACTTGGCAATTCAATTAAAGCGCTGCATACGCAACTTTTGGAAACAGCCGACCTTGATAAAAGAATTGAGCTGATTGAAATATTTTTGGTGAAAAAGTTAATGGCTAACGAGAAAAAATCGTTCAAGGTTGACAAAGTGGCCCACATTTTAACCAGCATTAAAAAAAGCCTTTTTGAAAACGACCTGGGCAATATCGCCGTAAAGCATGGCATCAGCTCGCGTTACCTGCATAAGCTCATTTATCAAAATACCGGCCTTTCGCCAACGGTATTTACCAAAATAAACCGCTTTCAATATAGCCTTAAGCTTATTGGTAAAAATAAGCAGCCGCTTACCGCCATTGCATATGACAGCGGCTATTTCGACCAATCGCATTTTATACGCGATTTTAAATCTTTTACCGGCGTTACGCCATCTGCTTACCTCGATAATATTACGCCTGTTAACCAGTTGCTGCTGCAATAAACGGGCTTTTTGTGTTTAGCCCGGGTATAGTTTTATCCCGCATGTCTATTTCATTTATACGCGGCGATGCTGATCTTTAAGGGGTGTTCACGTGTAACCCCCTTTGTTTTTATAAGCGCTTGGTTATTAGTTATTTACATGATTAATCGTCGAAATTGTGTAACCCCCTGTAACCCCCCTGTCCGCTGCATGGCCCTATGGCCTGTAACCAATAATTTAAACCTAAACGATAGCTTCATTAGCCATTATTAAACCTGT
>JBDUDE010000702.1:0-2874 GCA_040003105.1 Mucilaginibacter sp.
TTAATACTATTTATGCGAAATTGTAACCCATTATCGATAAAAAAAAATTAAAACTGAAATATTTTCAGCTTTTGACCGAAGTAGCTGTAAACGTTGAGGTTGCTGCATAAGTTGTAAGTGTTGATAAGTTACGCAACTAACACTAAAAAATTACGGCAAAAACGCGGATAGCACCAAATTGGCACTGATTTTATTTATAATATACTAAAACCATAGATTTTATATATTTTTTTAGTTACTTGGGTCACCTTTTTTAATTACCGGTATTAAACAATACAAACACTCAAATTTTAAAATATAAAAAGATGAAAAATTCATTCAAAATGGGCGCTTTAGCCTTAGTTATTGCAGTTTCTTTCGCAGCTTGCAAAGGTAAATCTGATTCTGCTGGTGGTGATACTACTAAAGTTAATGACACCACTAAAGTTGTTGATACTACTAAGGTTATCGTTGACACTACAAAAAAAGTAGTTGATACCACTAAGAAAGCTGATACTACCAAGAAATAATAATTCCTGGTTTTTCTGTTGATTTTTTAGTTTTTTAACACTGCAAAAAGGTGACTTGTAAATTTTTTTTAAATTTATGGGTTACCTTTTGCTTTTTGTGGTATTAAGACTAAACTATTTAATCACTTAAAAAGAAAATTAACATGAAAAATTCATTCAAAATGGGCGTTTTAGCCTTAGTTATCGCTGTTTCTTTCGCTGCTTGTAAAGGTAAAGGTTCTGCTGGTTCAGCTGATTCTGACACTACTAAAAAAGCTGACACTGCAATGAAAATGGCTGATACTGCTAAAAAAATGGCTGACACTGCTAAGAAAATGGCCGATACTGCTAAAAAAATGGCTAAAGATACTGCCAAGAAATAATAATTTTCTTTTTGTAGAAAAACAAAACGCCTGGTTAGTAATAGCCGGGCGTTTTTTGTTGAATAGGGTTTTTGTTGTTTAAATTGCCTGTATAATTAAAATAGATAATTATTTTTACCGGCAAAGCCCAACAATGCATCTACCGTTATTATCGATAAAGAACGCTACCGTAAGGTATTTAAACAACACGTTATTTGCCAAGCTTCATTTTTCGATTGACAAAGGCGAAAGCTGGGCGCTGATAGGAAAAAGTGGTTCAGGTAAAAGCGCCTTATTGCATACCATAGCAGGCAGGTTTAACATTACCGGCGGCAATATCGATTATAAATTTTTTGAAGATTTTGCCGGCGATGAAAGTAACGACGGCATCAATTTTACCTGGCATAAACTGATTGCTTTGGTTGAGCCAAGGCACCATTTTAGAAACCTATCCAACACAGCTGATTTCTATTATCAGCAGCGTTACAACTCGTCCGACTCGGAAGATGCTTTAACGGTTGAGCAATATCTTAACTCAATCGTTCCGGCTGTATCGCATAATAATTACTGGACTTTTGAAAAAACCACTACCCTATTAAATCTTGGGGAGCTGCTTAACAAACAAATCATCAAACTATCAAACGGAGAAACAAAACGCCTGATGCTGGCTGCGGCACTTCTGAAAAACCCTGTATTGTTGTTGCTAGATAGCCCGTTGACCGGCCTGGATGTTGATACCCGTAATAAATTCAATTTAATTATTGATGAAATAATAGGTTCGGGAATTGCGGTAATAATGGCCACTTCGCCTTATGAAATCCCCGATTCAACAACCAATATCGCTGTTTTACAGGACGGCGCAGTTACCCAAACTTTTACCAAAGAAGAATTTAAAGCGGAATTATTTTTAGACCAAACTCCCGACGAAGTTGACAACGAAGAGCTTAAAGCGCTGTTAAATACCGATTCCGGCAAAATCCCCTATCAAAACATCGTAAAAATGAACGATGTGTTTATTAAATACGGCGATAAAGTAGTTTTAAATAAAATAAACTGGCAGATTGTCCCCGGTGACAGATGGGCCTTGCTGGGGCCAAACGGCGCTGGTAAATCCACATTACTAAGCTTAATCAATGCCGATAATCCGCAAGCCTATGCGAACGATATTATTTTATTTGATAAAAAACGCGGTACCGGTGAAAGTATCTGGGATATAAAAAGCAGGATCGGTTTTGTATCGCCGGAGCTGCACCAATATTTTCCGACTGATAACAGTTGTTTGCAAGTGATTGAGTCGGGTTATTATGACACATTGGGATTGTTCCGTCCATCGCAAAAAACAAAAGCAGACACCGGCTTACGCTGGATGAAAGCTTTGGAAATTGACAAATATGCCCGCGTGCTGCTAAAAAACATTCCAGCCAGTGCCCAGCGCCTGTGCCTGCTGGCCCGCGCGCTGATAAAAAATCCCGATTTATTAATTTTCGACGAACCATGCCAGGGGCTTGACGACCACCAGCAGCATCATTTTAAAACTTTGGTTGATACGATTTGCAGGTTAAGCAATGTTACGCTGATTTATGTAACGCATTACCAGCATGAAATACCGGATAGCGTGACGAAGGTTTTAAGGTTGGACAAAGGAGTTAACACGAATGCCCACGAATTTGAGCGAATTTCGCGAATTTGATTTTGCGTGTTTCACGCCTGGCAATTCGTCAAATCCATGTTATTTAATTCGTGAAATTCGCATAAATTCGTGCAACTTCGTGCTGTTCGTTATATTTGTGCATGAATACAGCTAACCTGTTGCAGCGCGCTTTGCAGTTTGATTTTTTGAGCCAGGATGAAGGCGTTTTTCTTTATAAAAATGCCTCCACTGCCGACTTAATGTACACAGCCAACGAGCTGCGCAAAATACAGGTGCCCCACGGCAAAGTTACCTGGCAGATTGACCGTAACGTTAACACCACCAATGTTTGCATAGCCAATTGCAAGTTCTGTAATTTCTTCCGTCGCCCCGG
>JBDUDE010000860.1:0-2874 GCA_040003105.1 Mucilaginibacter sp.
GGACCTTTAATGTGAATTTACCTTCGATATCCGTCACTGTGCCGGCATTGGTTCCTTTGATGGTGACTGACACCCCGGGCAAGATCGTCCTGTCGTCGTTTGATGTCACTACGCCGGATGCCTGCAGGGTAAATCCGGAGGTGTTAAAATATTTTTCATTAAAGGCCTCTTTTATCTTTAACGCATCGTTCCTGATATCGTAATCGGTATAATCGTGCCTGCCATTCCTGTTATTAATAACTCCGTTTATTTTCAGGCTTACAGAATCTTTCAGATGTGTCGGGAGTACCCGCATTCCGTAATAATTTATACCGTGGGGTTTTATATTTATATTTTCCCTGATATCATAACTATCGCCCTGCAACAGGAACAACAGCCGGTAAGTGCCGCCTGCCAGGTTGTTAAACGTGGTCGTTTTGCCGGGGTATATCAGTGCAAAATCCGGGTCGCCGTTTTTATAGATAATGATGTTTTTTATCAGCTCAGGACTTTCATTTTTTGCAACTTCCCGTTTAAAAACCAGCTGACCTGTTTGGCTTGTATTGGCGGGCTTATTTTCAAAAAGTTCTTCGGAGGAATTTCTCAGGTCGAGGTATTGCTGCCAGATGCTATCAGCGCGTGCTTGTGTAATGGCGTACTGCGTGTAGTCATCAATACCGGGCGACGAAGACAACACCCGGTTAAACGGATATTTGGTTGGAATGCTTGTTTGCCTTAATAAGCCGGGCTCAAAAAGGTAAGAATATCCCGGTTCGGTTAAAAAAAAGCGCGGGCTTTCGCCCTGCAAATCAAAAGTAGCG
Source organism: Mucilaginibacter sp. (assembly GCA_040003105.1). GTDB lineage: Bacteria > Bacteroidota > Bacteroidia > Sphingobacteriales > Sphingobacteriaceae > Mucilaginibacter. The sequence continues at coordinate 801 of JBDUDE010000860.1, forward strand.
TGATTATCTTTTAAAGGACCAGTCAATATTTTGCTTTTTCCCAAAGCATTCGGGTTTAAAAGAAATACATTTTCATTTTGCCGGATAACTGCCATTTTATTGCCAAAATTATTGTCCATAGTTATCATGTACTTATTGATGAGATCCGTCTCATATTGGCTTAAGGTATCCGATTGTTTGACAGAAGGAAGATAGTCGGCATTAAGGCCGATAATCAGTTTCTTGGACGGCTCCACACAAACGCTGTCCATCCGGATGTTTTGATGGCTGGTGCGTAACCTGATGGAATGCAAACCTGGCCTTACAATAAAGCTATAGCGCTGCAACTGTTGTGCCTGGCTGAAATACACGGGCTTTTCATCAATATAGAGTATGTATACCGGTATTATATCGCCGTTCTTTACCACAAATGGAGCAATTTGTGTAACTGTGTCTGTGCCTGGCTCTTCGCGCTGGTATATGGTTTTTGCGTGGGTAAACTGGTAATAAGCAATGCTATCCAATCCCATTTCATGGCTAAACCTGCTCCAGTTTAACTTCAGGGAGCCTGATGATTCGTCCGGGCTATCACGTTCGTATCTCTTTGAATAACGATACGGATAGCTACGGCCAAAATATGGCAACGACGGCGCCCTGTAATTGCTGAATTTCCTGGTAAGCGCCCAGGCGGTTACATCAACGCCAGGCACAGCTTTGCCGTCAGCATCGGTAACTACGATACTTGTTTGCGCCTGTTGGCCGGGGTATATGGATACCGGCTGATTTACATTAATGTTCAGCAGGTCCTTTCGGTAAACAGCTGCCGTTGCCCCGGTTTTTAATTCGCCCCCCCAGATGTAATCGATCCTCACCCCTACCGTTTTCGAATTTGGATATGCTTTTTTATAAAACAGCTGGTCTGCCTGCCCGTTTTCAATAAGTTTTCCATCCGCGTATACCGAGTACCAAAAATGAAGACTGCGCGGATTATCTGCTTTGATAAACAAGGAGTCGGAAGTGCGCACTGCTGATAGTGAAATACCGGCATCTTCCTTTGTGAGTTCAAAATCCGTATCGGTGCTGTCGGTTTCTATATTGTACGAAGTTGCATAAGGGTTAATAACCGTTTTGGACGGCAGCATTACTTTTGTTTTGGAAAGTGTGTCGTCGTTTGCATCAAGCGCCGCAATAATTGCGGGCACTTTTATTTCTTTTCCAAATTCCAGGCAGGTGGCTTTCAATGTGTCCCTGCTTAATTCAGTGGTAATTTTATACCGCTCGTGTTTATATGTAGCGCTGACACTTTGCTCCTCCCTTTCATTCGATGAATTTAAGAATTCAGCATCAATACGGTAATTAACATCAGCCTTGGTAAATATTGAATCAGGTATCACAACTTTTGTTTCGCCAATCGGGTCCAGCGTAATTTTATGGGTCCACAAAGTGTCGGGCACGAAAACATGTGGCGCTTTATAATAGTTTACGTAGTTTGTTACCAGTGTTAAATTCACGCGCCCGTCGGGCACCGGCAGGTCGTTTTCGTCCGTGGCCTTCAGATAAACGGAGGCCTTTTCACCCGGATAATGGGTTGCCTTATCTATCCTGGCTTTAAAGTCGATTGATTTCAGTTCATAGTCCTCGTAATGGAAAGTACCCGACATTAGAATTTTATGCCCGTGTTTGTCATACTTATAATTATTACCCCCCGCTTTATCTTTTTCAATAGATGGGTCAAGTAATTGTATGGTATAAGTCTCGTCGAGTTGTAATTTAAAGCTGTCGCTTAACACGAAGCTATATTCATAACCGCCGTCGCGATAGCTGTTAACTGTTCCTATAAGCTTTTCGTCGCGGTTATAACCGGCCGCCAACATTACCAGCAGCTGTTTTTGCACAGCGGGCGCCTTAGTTTTGTTGTTTAAGATGTACGCTTTAAATTTTACGGTATCGCGGGGTTTATATTTCGGCTTGTTAAAAACCATAAAGCCTTTATAATCGCGATCATCACGGTATCTTCCATTCTCTTTTTTGATGAATATCCTTTTTGTAGCTGCCCTAGACCTGTTAAACCAGCTTTTGTCGTCATCATCTGAAT
>JBDUDE010000177.1:0-2873 GCA_040003105.1 Mucilaginibacter sp.
GTTGTGGCTGGCTAAAGCTATTTAGGGGATTTCACCGATTTTAAAAAGATTACACCGATAAAAAACACTGGTTGCTGATGAGGCGGCCGGTGTTTTTTATTCACTATTATTTTACCAATGTTGATAAAACTCGCGCAACCCGGACTATTATGTCCGCCGTAGGCGGGAAAAATTTTTTGAGTTTTTAGGATGTCATCATTGCTTTCTATCCGTGCGCAACGATCTTTTGTCTGAACCATGATTTACTTGATTTTAGGATTAAAGGATGTCTGTCGTATTTATTTGAAATCAAGAAATCTTTAAATCAGGAAAATCATGGTTCAGACAATGGCTAACCAACGCCGCTATCTTACCAGTAGCTATATAACTCATCTTATCAGCTGCATAACATTCGCCGATAAATGTTCGTGGCGCGGGCGGAGCGTATACCGGTCGCTTTGGTTTTGGCAGGGTATTGGTTACCATTTCAAACCGGCTGGTAAGTAAACGCACCAGTGCTATTTTGTGGCGCAGCGCATATTCAATGGCACCCGACTGAAAACCCGATGTTGAGAATAATATACCTTTATGCGCCCCGGTCGAGCGCAACTTATCATTTAATATCTGAATCTTTTCCCTGCCCACCGGGCTGGTGTAATGTTTGCATTCTATCAGCACCATCATATTTACATTTAATGCTGTATAGCTCGCCAGTATATCTGCCTGGTAAATACCATCAGTACCTGTTACGCGGGTATTATGCGCTACCTTAAATCCGGGCAGGTTTTGGCCCAGCTCCGCAATATACGTGTACACATTTTCTTCAAACTCTGTGGGCGTCATTTGCTCCACGTAGTCGTCGCCTGGAATGCTGGTGCAGGTAAATGAATTATCGCTCATTTATTGGTTTATTTGTTGGATTGAAAAGTAGAAAAAATCGCGCAACATGGAACATTATATCCGGCGCAGCCGGGAAAAATTTTTGGATTAGGGTGTATTTTATTAATTATATATCTGTTTACAACACTTTGTCTATAAATCAATATCATAAGACAAAGCAGAAACAAATTTCCATTTAGTTTTTGTCCTGATGGCTCTTGTAAAACTAATTACCCAACTATCTAATACTCTAAATTCCTTTGCGTGATCGATAAAATATATCGTATCACCGTGCTTTATAGCTCGCTTTACTTTATTAGGAAGTTTTTTCAATATTTCGGATGCGCCTATCTTTTCTTGTCTATCACACGAATAATCATATCCGTCAACATTATATGTTTCATAGGTGGACGAAAAACTCCACTTCTTATTCCATACAATGCTCAAATGATCACCTAGGTCGGGAAAACTTACTATGTAAAGCGTATTCTGCGACAAAAAAGAATGGCCGGTTCTCCGTTCAAATTCGGTAAAATCTTGTTTCAGATATTTTATAGCTGTATCAATATAGCGTTTATTGTACGCTGAATCGCTGCGTTTGCCAAGTATTATTATACGGTATTCCCGATAATCCTTGTAAAAATCCTGGCCGAAAGAAAATGTTATAATACTTGAAAATAAAAAAAGGAGCAGGACAGGACGCATAAGGTGTAAGATTTATTTGCTGAAGTTACCGCATTTACAATTAGGCCGCAAAAAAACAGTTCCATAAAATCATGTGCTTGTATAAGCTGACAAAAAACGCGCAATCTGGACCACTATATTCCGCCTACGGCGGGAAATTTTTTGACTTTTAGGAGCATTTTAACACTTGAACGAAGCAATCGCATACTGTACAGGGCCAAAAGAAAGGTAGTCAACCAGCATTTGCGGTTGTGTACAGCGTGCGATTGCCGCGCTCGTACCTCGCTCGCAATGACAAAATTTTACAATCCCATTTCACAGATATCTCCAATATTCTTTAAAAGTTTTTTACAACCCCAACCTTGCCGATATCTCCAGCATCCTTTCAATAGGTTTTACCGCTTTTTCAATAATGTGCTGCGGTACCGTTACTTCAGGATAGCCATTTTTTAAGCACAGATAAAGTTTTTCAAGCGTGTTCCGTTTCATGTGCGGGCAATCGTTACAGGCGCAATTGTTGTTTGGCGGGGCCGGTATGAATGTTTTATCCGGATTTTCCTTTTGCATCTGGTGCAAAATTCCGGCTTCGGTGGCTACTATAAATTCTTTATCCGGGTGATTGGTTGCATATTTTAATATCCCGGTTGTTGAACCTACGTAATCGGCCATCTGCAAAATAACTTCTTCGCATTCGGGGTGGGCCAACAGCTTAGCACCGGGATGACGCTCTTTTAATTTTGTTATTTTCTCTCTCGAAAATATCTCGTGTACCATGCAGGCGCCGTTCCATAAAACCAAATCACGGCCTGTTTTTTTGGCTACATAAGCCCCCAGGTTTTTATCGGGACCGAATATTATTTTTTGGTCTTTAGGCAAACTTTCCACAATCCCTATGGCGTTGCTGCTGGTGCAAACTATATCGCTCATGGCTTTCAGCTCGGCTGTGCAGTTTACATAAGTTATTACCAAATGGTCGGGATATTGTTCCTTAAACTTTTTAAACAAATGCGGGGGGCAGCTGTCGGCCAATGAGCAGCCGGCCTTTACGTCGGGTAGTAAAACTTTTTTTGATGGAGATAAAATCTTTGCTGTTTCGGCCATGAAGTGCACGCCGGCGAAAACGATGATATCGGCATCAGTTTTTGCGGCTTGTTGCGATAGCCCAAGGCTGTCGCCAATATAGTCAGCAATATCCTGTATATCGGGTTCCTGGTAGTAGTGTGCAAGGATAACAGCATTTTTTTCCTTTTTAAGTTTTTCAATTTCGTCAAACAAGTCCAGTGAGGGGTCAATATCTTCCTCAACAAAACCTTTCACATTTATTTCTTCGA
>JBDUDE010000672.1:0-9624 GCA_040003105.1 Mucilaginibacter sp.
AAAAAAGTGTAAACTTTTGTAAACTTTTTGCTGTCGTCAAATGGATTACCTTTTGAATTTCCCAAACGCCAATTTAATAATGAATTTTAAAGAGCTATCGGCTCGATACATTTTATAGCGCCGGGTTTTAATCCGGCGTTTAAACAGCGGCAAATAACAGTCGTTTTCCCATCACAATCTCATTATAAATCAAACAAAAATCCTGCTTGTTGGTGTTCCATATTTGCCTTAGTGTATCAAGCTGAAAATTTATAATTTAGCTGTGCTATTTAACATACCGCCTTTTTAGTTTTGCTAACCCTATTTTGCCAGATGATAAGAAGAAATAAAATTTTAACAACGCATTGTGGCGTATATAAAATTGTATTTGCTTTTATCTTACTGTTTGTGGCGGTTAGGGGCAAAAGCCAGGGCTTGCAGTTCAATTCAAACGACAGTCTGCTGGCCAAGCGAACCTCGTATGCAGTTTTTAAAACAGAACAGCCCACATTTTCAGGTCATCTTTATATCAATTTCGACCTTTCGCTATGGGATAACGAGCACCTGGGGTACATCCTTAACATTACCGATACCAAAAACAATTCGTACAGCTTAAGTTCAATATACAACGGCTCGCCGTTTCTGAATTTTAATATCGACAGCAAGGCCAATAAAATTAAAATTCCGCTTACCAGCGACCAGCTAAAAAAGCGCAGCTGGCTGCCGGTGAAAGTCGATATCGACCTAAAGGGAAATGCAGTAGGCATATTGGTAAACGGCAAATGGTACCGTGCGGGCGATTTTGGTTTCGATAATACCATTACCCCTAAAATTTACTTCGGTAAAAACGAGCATTATTTTGATGTGCCCAAAATGGCCATCAGGAATTTAACTGTTGGTGATGGCAATAAAAACTATTCGTTCCCGCTAAATGAATGGAGCGGCAAAAACGTGTACAGCAGTGATGGCGATAACCTTGGCGTGGTGGATAACCCGGTATGGCTGATTAATGAATCGTACTTCTGGGCGCCGCGGTTTACCCGCAGTTTTAGTGAAGTGGCAGGCGTTACCTTTAACGAGGCTGCGCAAAAACTTATAATGTTTAAAAGCGATTCGCTGATAAGCTATGATGTGCAGCGCAACAGTTTGTCGGGGCAGGCCTATCAAAATAAATGCCCGGTGCCCCTGCATTTGGGAAAAAGTATAATCAATAACAGGGAAAATAAACTTTACTCGTACGAAACTTTAAAAGCCGCCAAGCCAGCTCCAAGTGTGGCTTCGCTTGATTTGAATACCCTGAAATGGGATATAACCGGTTTTGGAACCATTAAAGAACAGCGGCACCATCACAATATTTTTTATAATAACCGGCAGGACAGTATATTTTTATTTGGTGGCTATGGCTCGTACTCATACTACAAGGATTTTTTCGTATACAATAAGCAGGCCGACTCTTGGGACAAAGTGCAGTTTACCGGCGATAAAATTATGCCCCGCTTTTTTTCGGGCTATAGCCGGGCGGATGAAAATAACAACGTTTATATTTTTGGCGGTTATGGCAACCAAAGCGGCAACCAGGTGGTTGGCGGCATGCATTTTTACGATTTGTATTGTGTTAACCTAACTACCCGCACCATTAAAAAATGCTGGGAGATAAAGCCACCAGCCGAAGACTTTGTAGCAGCCAATAACCTCATCGTCAGCAGCGATAAAAAATATTTTTATGCCATTTGTTATGCGCATGATAAGCCAAAAACCAGCTTAAGGCTGTACCGGTTTTCGATAAAAGATGGCACGTATGAGGCGGTTAGCGGAAGTATGCCAGCCAAAGGCGAAAAGATTGAAACTGACATTAACCTTTTCTATAACCACCAGCAGGAAATTTTTTACTGTGCCATACAAGAATTTACATCACCCGATTACTCAACGGTGCGGGTTTATTCGCTGGCCTCGCCGCCGGTTACGGAGAAAGAATATTTGGCATCGCAGCAGCCCGGGGCTCCTGAACACTTCCCCTATGAATATATTAGCGCGGTTGTGTTGGTAATTGTTGCTGTATTGGCATATGTGAGACGAAAACGCAAAAAGCCGGAAGCTGTACCGGTTGATATTGACAGCGACCCTGCCGTTATTGCCATACACCGCAAGGAGGATGAAAAACGGGCCAACGCCATTTATTTATTGGGCGAGTTTACCGCATACGATAAAAACAGCCGCGACATAACCTATATGTTTAGCCCCAAAATAAAGCAGCTTTTTATATTGATATTGCTGAACAGTAACAACGAAACAGGTGTAGTATCCAAAAAAATATCCACCACGTTATGGCCTGATAAGGATGTTGCCAAAACGAAAAACATAAAAAACGTTACCATAAATCACCTGCGGGGTATACTGGCTGATATCGAGGGCATCGAGCTTACATTTTTAAACGATACCTATTGTTTTAAATTAAGCGACGAGCTGTTTTGCGATTATTTTGTGGTAATGGATGCTATCAAAGAATTGCACGCCCAGGCCAAACAAACAGACGAAACCATATTAACCCACTTTGACCTTATTGCCCGCGGTGGCCTGTTGCAACACATACCCGAAACATGGCTTGATGGTATCAGGCTGGCTTATGAAGAGGCCCTGATGCCCGAAATACAGCCGGAAGTAAAGCGAATTTACGAGGACTCTGATTACCGCAAAACTATTGAGGTAGCCCGTGTAATTTTAAACATCGATCCGTTTAACGATGTGGCCATAAAGTATAAGCTGAAAGCACTGCGCCGTACCAAGGGTATTGATTACGCGCATAAAATTTATAACGATTTCGCGGTCGAATACGAAAAATCGATGGGGGAGGTGTACGGGGTGCCGTTTGAGAAAATTTGTTCCTGATTTTTTTGATTACACCGATTGGAGGATGATTACACCGATTAAACTAAGATTAAAGGATTTTTTGGAATGAAGGAAAGATGCCACGTCAAGGCATCATGCAATCCTAAAATCAAGCGAATCATGGTTCAGACACTTCGCAGGTAATATCTCCACTCAATTATTTTCATTACAAAATACCACCAAAATTTTTATTTTTGATTATCACAATCATAAAATTACCCCTATGTTTTACGGCGGCGGCTCTTATTATTATTTAATTATCGGCTTGCAGATTTTCTGCGCCGTACATTGCCTGCGCCGGGGTACCCAGGGCCGGTGGCTTTGGATAATTATAGTGTTGCCGGTATTAGGCAGTTTGATTTATATCTATCAAGAAATTCTTTCAAATAGACGTTTCAATGCGCCTAAAATTAATTTAGGTGCAGTAATAAACCCGGGCGGGAATATAAAGAAGCTTGAAGATGAGGTGCACTTTACTGACACGTTTGCCAACCGCATGAAACTCGCCGATGCCTATCTTGCCGCAGGGCATACCGAAAAAGCAGCTGACCTTTATAAAACAAGCCTCACCGGCGCCTTTGCCGAAAATGAACACGGGCTTATGCAGCTGATGATTGCCTATTACGAACTACAGCAGTACGAAGAGGTTATCCCTATCGGTAAAAAATTGTACAAGATACCGCAGTTTGCCCGCTCGAAGGCACATATGGTTTATGCCATGTCGCTTGAGGAATTGGGGAGGCTTGAGGAAGCCGAAAACGAATTTAAGGCAATGAAGGGCCGTTACTCATATTTTGAGCAACGTTATCAATACGGTCTGTTTTTGCTGCGCAACGAGCGCGAAACCGATGCCTGGACAATTTTTAGCGACATGCTGAACGAAGAGCAACACCTTAGCCAGATGGAAAAGCGCAGCAACAGTAAATGGTTTAGCCTGGCTAAAACCGAGATAAAGAAAATTGCTGCGCAGCAAAAGACATGAGCTTCTCTATTTAATAACAAGCTTTCCGGCGTAAGAATGTAGCCCCCGTGTATGTGGTAACGATTGTTGGGTATATTAAACGTACCTTACCAGGATATGGATATCATATTCGACGAACTCATCGATAGCTACCTGGCTACTAACGTTGGTACAGTCAGCAATTTTCTTAGCAAGACACTATCGGCTCATTTGGCTGATAATATAACAGCGCTTTATGCGGGTGATTTACTCCTTTCGGCAGGTACCGGTAATAACAAACTGGTAAACCATGACAAGCTGGTAAGAAGTGATAAAATTTACTGGTTAGACCGGATTCACAATAATGTTTACGAAAATATTTTTTTCGACCGGATGGACAACTTTGTCGCTTACCTCAACAGCACCTGTTACGCCGGAATAACAGGGTATGAATTTCATTACACGCTTTACGAAAAAGGGGCCTTTTACAAACGCCATTTAGATAATTTCAAGGAAAATGGTACCAGGGCCTTCTCGATGATAATGTATTTAAACAACGAGGTTGACGGCGGTGAATTGCGTATTTATCAGGGTAATAGTTCCAGTGATATTTCACCCAACGCCGGTAAAAGTGTATTTTTTAAAAGCAACGAACTGGAACACGAGGTACTGGTAACCCATTTGCCAAGGATGAGCATTACCGGGTGGCTAAAGATTGCCGGTTAAAAGGAACAAGTAGGTATTTTTATCCGGGTATAAGTCATTAATCTAATACCTGGCAGTCAAAACCTTTTTTTTCAGTGTTTGAGTAATGCAAAACCACCACGTAGAAGATAAAACCAATAATTACCGACTGTAAGCAGGTCAGCCGGCTTAAACGTTTTATGGGTAACTTTTCTTCCATCATAACAAACGTAAACAATAGATGCAATGTTATTAATGGGCGTTACCCGAAGCGGGCAAAAGCGTGGTTAAACCGATCAAATTTATCGCTGTACAACCGTTGCTCCCGTAAATTCCTGGCAATAGTGCCAGCCCTGTTTACTGCCGGCAATCGTACTTAAATCATCTTAAAACATGATTTAAGTCATATTTTAAAGAGCCGCGCGTTCGCACTTTTGCGGTATGGAACGGACAATCAGCGCTCAAACAAAAATCAGTCAGTTACTGGAAGTTAACCGCGATTTGGTTATTAAAACGCTTACCGGCCTAAATAGCAAATTCTCAAGGCTTAAAAACCCGGTACTGCGCAACCTGCTTATAAAAAGGGTAAGTATAGCCGATGCCTGCAAAATATCGAATACTGATATTGCTGATTTTATGCGGAGCATGGAACAAATTGGTTTCCATGTGGCCGGTGGGATGCCGGTAGAAGCAGATTGGCCCGGGGTGGAAAATGTGTTTGAGGAGGCTTACAACTACCTGGAACTTGATGTCCGCCCGCTATTGGCGCAGGATAAAGACCCGCTTAAGGAAATTTTATCTTGTATTAAAAAGCTTGATGAAAACCAGGGATTGAAACTTATAAATACATTTGAACCCTTGCCGCTGATTCACTTGTTAGCGGATAAAGGATTTTCAAATCGCGTTGAACAGGCAGGCCCCAATACTGTTATTACTTATTTCAACAAAATCAAATCAGGTAAGGAAGAAATCATAACAGTTCCGGCAGACGAGCAAACACCTGATGGCCAACAATTCGATCAGCTACTGGCAAATTTTCAGCCGGCTAAGGTCAAATACCTTGATGTCCGCGACCTCGAAATGCCAAAGCCTATGCTGGCCATCCTGGAGCTAGCCCCGAACCTGGTTGCCGGGAATGTGTTATTTGTTTACCATAAAAAGGTGCCGGTGTACCTTCTCCCCGAATTGGAAAAGCTGGGGCTACAATATATTTTTAAAACCATTGCGCCCGGCAATGTCAATATGCTGATTTATAAAAAATGAGCTCCATCAAACAGGATCCGGGGCTTTACAAAATTGTGGTCACCCACTATGTCGTAGCTGCGTTTTGTTTTTTGATACTTTCGGTAATGATGTTATTTTCGGTAAAAGCCTTTACCGGGCATTATTTTCACCCGCAAATATTAGCCATTACCCATATGGCCGCGTTAGGATGGGGAACAATGATCATTCTCGGCGCATCGTATCAGTTGATCCCTGTGGTGCTGGAAACGAAACTGTACAGCGAAAAACTGGCATGGATAACCTTTGGCCTCTTTTTGCCGGGACTGATCGCCCTGGTTTATTCGTTTTGGGTGTTCGTCCCGGGCATTCATATGCAATGCGGCGCCGTTCTATTGCTAACGGCGGCCATATTATTTACGGTGAACGTGTACCTGACCGCTAAAAGGAACAAGCAGCAGACCATACAGGAAGATTTTATATTTAGCGCCTGCCTGTGCCTTTGCTTTACGGTGGCGTTAGGGGCTGCATTGGTTTTTAATTTTACCATGCCGATTTTCCAGCAGGAGCATCTCCACTTTCTGAAATTGCACGCTCATCTTGGGCTGATAGGGTGGTTTCTGCTGATGCTGATCGGTGTGAGTTCCAAACTGGTGCCTATGTTCCTGGTTTCGTCCTATCAGAAAACAGGACTGTTAACCGCCAGCTATTACCTGCTTGTTAGTGCGCTGACGCTTTTTTTGATCGACTCCTATTTTTTTGGGCTAAGCTCCAGGACCTACCTGATATTTACTTTAGGCGCTGCCGGAATATCCTGCTATTTTGTGTTCATATTAAAGTGCCTGCGTTCCAGGTTGCGAAAACATATCGACCTGCCGATGCTGAACACTTTTGTTTCCTTTATCCTGTTGAAGATGGCGGTTCTGATCGTGCCTTTTATCATTTATTTCCATCTTAAAAATAACCCCGCTACCATCCGTTTTTCCATGGTCTATGGCGAGTTTATGCTGATGGGCTGGATCACCGCGCTGATATTGGGACAGACCTTTAAAACACTCCCTTTTATTGTTTGGGTAAAACACTATGAGCACTTGACGGGTAAATTTAAAACCCCAATGCCCGCCGACCTGTTTGCCGGTAACCTGCTTAAAGCGCAAACTATCGCGTTCATTATTTTTTGCCTCACCTTTATGCCCGGCTGTTATTTTATGGTTGTCCCGTTAATTTATACCGGCATCGCGGCTTTGATAATAACAGCCGCGATCTACCTGTGCAACGTGTTTATTGTGCTTTTTCATAAAACGACAACTTATGGCAAACTTTAATATTACCGACCCGATTTCTTTTTTGAAAGAGGAGATGATGGAGACACTCCGGCTGGTAATCGACCCGGAACTACATGTTAATATCATAGACCTTGGTTTGGTCTACGGTATCGAAATAGATGACGCCCAAAAGCTGGTAAAAGTTGAAATGACCTTATCCTCTTCCTATTGCCCTATGGGCGAAAGTATTGTATCTGCGGTGAAAAACTGTATCGAGGGCCATTATGCCGGATATGTGGCCTGCGTTGACTTGGTTTGGGAGCCCGTTTGGTCCTTTGACAGCATTTCAGAAGAAGGTAAAAGATTATTGGGCATGTGATGAAATGGCATCAAAACTTTAATTATGCCAGGTGGGCGTTCATCAATTTTATTGTATTGAGCATTTTTGGTGCATTGCTGCGTTACCTGCAGCTATACGGTCTTCCTTTTGTTAATTATCAATTCATCCTGCATGCCCACTCGCATTTTGCATTTTCGGGGTGGATGTTTTTTTCTATAGCATTGCTGATTGCCCGGTTAAGTGCCGGCGACGGGCTAACTCCGGGCTTTAAATATGTGCTGTTTGTAGCGCTGATTAGCGCATACGGCATGCTGGCCAGCTTTTCATGGCAAGGGTATCGGGCGGTTTCCATTAGTTTTTCAACCCTTTTTGTACTGGTAACATTTCGCTTCACTTACCTTGTTTTTAAAGGTAATTTATTAAAGGGCCGCGTAAATGAAACAACATTTAAGCTGATCCGGGGAGCACTGGTCTTTCTGTGCCTGTCTTCGCTGGGGCCGTTCGCCTTAGGTCCGCTGGCGGCATTGGGTCTCCGGAACACTCCATATTATCAGGAAGCAATTTATTTTTACCTGCATTTCCAAATGAATGGTTTTATGTTATTGGCGGCGATAGGCTTATTGGCCTCAACCTTACTTAATGCGCCCGCAAATAATAACAGTGGAAAATGGCTTAACCTGTTCATTTATTCAACTATACCGCTTTATTTTATTTTTACGCTGTGGGCTAAGCCCGGTATAGGGCTGTGGGTTTTATCCTGCATAGGTTCGGGGTTAAACCTGCTAAGTTGGTTGGCTTTATGTTTTAACTTTAGGAGCAATTGGGGCCATCTTTCCTTTCTTGAAAAAGCAGCGCTGCTTGCGCAGACCCTTAAATGTTTTTTCCAGGCATTAATCTGTATTCCCGCTGTTGGTGATTGGACCTTCCTTAACCGAGACCTCATCATTGGGTATATTCATTTGCTTACCCTTGGAATTATTATGCCTTTACTGATCGCGCAGTTTATAAAAACGGGGTTTGTGAAGCCCGGTAAATTAATCATTGCGGGCAATTGGATGCATATCATCCTGGTGGTTATATATCTTTGCCTGCTTTTTATTCAGCCATTATTGAGCCTGTTCTCCGTAGTTATTCCAGGCTACCAATTCCTGTTGTTTATATTGTGCCTGTTGTTTTTACCCGTTGGTATATTACTGCTTAGCAGGGTAAAAAGTGTTTCATGACATTCCAAATGTGACGGCAATCATTTTTTAATAAAACAATAAAAGATATGTTTGTCTTTTATTGTTTAACAATTAACAAAATGGAAGTATTAGACATTCTTGACGTCACCGTGATAGAACCACGGTTTAAGCATCCGACGATCTTCGACAAGTTCGATTCGCTTTTAGCAGGTGAAGCATTTATTATTCACAATGACCATGACCCAAAACCTTTATACTATCAGCTGTTAGCTGAAAGGGGGCAGGTGTTTATTTGGGATTATTTAGAAAACGGCCCGGAAGTTTGGCAGGTTAAAATTGCTAAAAAAACCGAAGCCGAAAATACGGAAACCATCGGTGAGATCGTGGCCGAAGATTACCGCAAGGCGCAGGTTTTTAAAAACATGGGTATTGACTTCTGCTGCGGCGGTAAAAAAACCATTGCCGAAGTTTGCGAGAAAAAAGGGATCAGCCCCGCGGAAGTGGAGCGCCAGCTTGCGGCCGTAAAAGGTGAAGCAGCCAACACCAGTGAAAACGATTTTCAGAACTGGGACCTGGGTTTCCTTAGCGACTATATTATTAATACGCATCATCGGTATGTTAGGGATAACACAGCGTTCATCCTGGAGATAGCACAGAAAGTAGCCAGGGTTCACGGTGAAAAGCATCCTGAATTGAATAAAGTTGCTGAGCTGTTTGAGCGAATTGGAAATGACCTTACCCTGCACATGATAAAAGAGGAAAAAATATTGTTCCCTTTTATTAAAGAACTGGTACAGGTTTACAATACCGGCGGAATGCTGCCTGCTGCGGATTTTGGCAAAATATCAGTACCAATACAGGTAATGGACTCCGAACATGAGCAGGTAGGCGGGGATTTTGAAACGATACGCCAAATCACTTCAAACTACCAGTTACCGGTGGACGCCTGCAGCTCATACACTATCCTGTTTAAAAAGCTGGAAGAATATGAAAATGACTTGCACCGCCATGTCCACCTGGAGAGCAATATCCTGTTCCCGAAAGCAATTCAGCTCGAAAAGGAATTATCCTAAGGATAATTATATATTTTAGGTTTGTAAAATCAACAGCAATAAAAAATGATAC